>CAZBOK010000160.1:0-5183 GCA_964493525.1 uncultured Phycisphaeraceae bacterium
CGCTCCCCGCGCGGCGATCGCTGAAGTTCGCGTACGCGCGCCGCACGACGAGCCGCCCGCCCTCGGCGAGCGCTTCCGCGAAGGTGCACAGGGAATCGAGGTCGATCGGGAACTCGTACAGCTCGTCGGGGTGCGACTGCTTGAAGAGGTTCTCGCGACCGATGAAGAAGTTCTCGAGATCGATGAGGAGCGCGGCGGTGCCGGGCATGAGATGAACTCGCGGGAAAAAGGAATCGGAGCGATACAGGGCGCCGGCTCGATAAAGCCGGCGCGCTCACTGTAGCGGAGAACGATCGCGATCCGCGCGCGCTGGACGGGCGCCGGACGCGGGCCGCTCCCGGCCGCTCAGCGCTCGAACGTCGCCTGGCCGATGCCGACGCGGAAGCCGATGTCGAGCTTCGTCGCCGCGGTCTCGAAGTCGTCGGTCTGCCAGATCGTCTTCTCACCCTTCACCTGCGGCACGCCGCGCACGGTGACGTCGCCGACGTGCTCCATCCCGCGCAGGCGGATCGCGACTCCGGTCGGCAGGCGCACGCGCAGCTCGCCCGTGCCGACCTGCACGCTGGCGGTGATCGTGCCCTCGATCTTCGCGTGCGAGAAGTCGGCCGACAGGAACCCGGAGTCGACGGTCGCGGCGAACTCCGCGAGTCGGATCCCGGCGAGGTCGACGTCCGCGGCGCCCGCGCCGATCTGGATGCCGAACGCCGCGGGCAGATCGTTCGCGACGCGCACGTCCCATTCGTTGCGCGAACGGCCGAAGAACCCGCTGCCGCGCTGCCCGAGCTCGACGCGCTCGGTCGCGGCGTCGGTGCGTTGCTCGATCGTCGGCTCGTACGGATCGCGATTGAACGAAAGGTCGCCGTCGACCAGCGGCACGCCCGCGCCGCGCACCTTCACGCTGCCGCCGACCATCCGCACCTCGAGGCGCACGGCCTTCGTCCCGTCCGGTCGCGCGAGGTGCACGCTCGACGTCTTCATCGGCGGATCGTCGAATCCGCAGCCGGCCACGAACGCCGTGACGAGCGGGGCGAGCGCGAGGAGAGCCAGCGACGCAGGGCGCATTCGCGGATCGTACTCACGCGTCTTTGGCGTCTGTAGACTCGCGCGGATCATGATCCAGGCAGCTTGCTCGAAGTGCAGTGCGTCGTTCAACGTCGAGGGGAAGCCAGCGGGCGCGACCTTCAAGTGCCCGAAGTGCAAGGTGGGGACGATCACCGTTCCCGCGCCGGTCCTCGAAACTCTCGAGGAACTCGCCGACGCCGAAGAGGTGCCGGCCGAGGACGTCGAGCTGGTCGAGATGGAGGAGGTCGCCGCACCCGCGACGCAGACTCCGCGACCCGCTGCCGGCGCACGGCGTCCGAGCGGAGCGAACGCCGCGCGGCCCGCGCGTGCGCCGCGTGCGCCGGCGGCGGCGAGCGCGCCGAAGCCGAAGAGCAAGGCGATCCCGATCGGCATCGGCGTCGGCCTCGCGCTCGCCGTCGGCGGCTTCTTCGCGTTCAAGGGCGGCTCCAAGCCGGACGCGAAGCCGAGCGACACGAGCACGGCGGCGCAGTCTTCCGCGGACACGAGCTCCGCGCTCGCCACGAACGCGCCGTCGAACCCGACGGCGGGCGGTTCGTCGAGCGCGACGCCGACGACGCCCGTCGCGAAGAGCGCGAACCCGAAGGAGGAGATCGCCGCGAAGCGCGCCGCGCTCGCGCCGACCGACATCGCCGGCCGACTCGCGCTCGCGAAGATGGCGGCGGACGCCGGACTGAACACGGAGCGCACGCTGATCCTCCGCGAGGTCGCGTTGCTCGACCCGAACGAGGAGACCGCGCGCTCCGCGCTCGGCTTCACGAAGTACGACGGGCGTGCGGTCCCCTACCGCGGCCGCTGGATGGACAAGGAAGACGCCGCGCTCGCGACCCGCGCCGAGGAATGGCTCGACGGCACGTCGACGTTCGACGGCGCCGGGGCGCACGTGTCGGGCGGCGCATCCGACTCGAGCGGCGCGAGCGGCGCGACCGATTCGTCGAGCCCGCCGTCCCCCGCGAACTCGGGCTCGTCGACGTCCGGCGCCGGCGGCGAGAACTTCGCGTCGGAGGCGAAGGAGCTGCAGGCGAAGATGCAGGCGGACTACCCGGACTCGCAGTTCGACTACCGCTTCGACGACGGGATCATGCCGCGCCCCTACGTCGCCGCGATCCAGCGCGCGTCGGGCACGTCCGCCGACGAGTTGGAGAAGTTGTTCGGGAAGGCGTTCGACGGGCTCTACCGCACGTTCATGGATCGCTACCGCGAGCGCTTCCAGCTCGAGGACGTCGCGGTGCCGATCCCCGTCGTCCTGTTCGGCGGCCCCGAGGAACACGACGCGTTCGTGTTGAAGCGCGACCCTCACGCGACCTTTCTCGCGAAGAACGGGATCGGCGGGTACTTCACCCCCGGCAACCGCATGCTGACGCTCTACCGCCAGCCGAAGTTGATGGGCGTGCTGTTCCACGAGGGCACGCACCAGCTCGTGCACTTCGCGGTCGGGCCGAACTTCAAGTCGCCGTGGTTCCAGGAAGGGATCGCCGAGTTCTTCGGCGGCCATCGCATCAAGCAGGTTCCCGACGCGAACGGCCAGCTCGTCAACCGCTACGAGCTCGGCCAATTCATCGCGGAGCGCTTCGGCTACCTGCAGCAGCAGATCCCGTCGAGCTCGGCAATGACCGTCCAGGAGCTCACGCACTTCGGGTACGACGACTTCCACGCCGCGCAGGCCGACGCGCGCGACGCCGAGAGCCAGCGCAAGACGCTGCTCGTGTACTCCGAGGGTTGGGCGCTCATCATGTACCTCCACTATGCGGAGGGCGGCGCGCTCAAGGCGAAGTTCGATGAATACTTCGAGGCAGAGGCGAACGGCGAGTCGAGCGGCGACAAGTTCGGCGAGATCCTGGGCCTCGCATCCGACGCCGACTGGGCCGCGTTCGACAAGAAGTTCAAAGACTGGGTGATGACCGAGCTGCCGAAGATGCGGCGCTGACGCGCGGCCGCATCGTCCGCCAATCCGCTCCCGTCCCGGGGGACCTCCATGCATCGTGACACTCGATCGCTCCTGATTCCGTTCGCGCTCGCCGCGTCGCTCGCCGCTCCGGCGCACGGCGCGCCGCAGAAACCGGTGCGCCAGCCGAAGGGCGGCTCCGGTTCGCAGATCTCGATCTTCGTGCCGTGGACCTCGCTCGGTCTCGGGCGCGGCATGAACGAGTCGTTCGAGGGAAAGCTGTTCTTCTGGCAGCCGTCCGGGCCGGTGTACACGGTGCTGACCGACCTCGCGCTGCGCGACGCTTCGGGCCGCGACCTCGCGATCCCCGACTCGATCACGTTCCGCCTGGCGAAAGATGGCGAGCCCGCGGGCGCGAAGGAGAACCTCGACGCGGTGCCGCTGCCGCCCGAGCTGCGCTACCGCCTGGTCGCCGAGAGCGACTTCTCGCTCGTGCCGCTGCGCATGTTGTTCCCCCACGACATGCCCGGCGCGACGCACGGCAAACCGCGCGAGAAGAGCGCGTCGCACGAGTTCTGGCACATCGACGTGTCGGAGCGGAATCTCGGCGGCGAAAAGGTGTCGCAGACCGATCTCGAGAAGCAGTTCACGCGCACCGTCCGCACGTTCCGCCCGTCCGGCTTCCAGGCGATCGACTACGTGCAGACCTGGGAGGACACGCGCGACAAGACCGTGATGGCGGCGTTCGGCGTGCGGATCCTCGCGCATCCGACGCGCCCGCTCGACGACGGCCGCGAAGCGCCGAGCGGCGTGTTCCACGTCGCGGTGCTGAAGGCCTACCAGCTCGACTGGTTGAAGGAGACGATCGTCATCGACTCGACGGAATGGGACGGCCGCTTCCCGGCGTTCCAGGATCGCCTCGCCGACGCGCTGTTCGACGGCATCGAAGAGGAAGCGATCGGCGACCCGTTCGACTCGCCCTCCGCGCTCGCGCTCCGCACCCTGCGCGTGCTGACCGACACGTCGCTCAACCGCCTCACTTCGGAAGCGTCGACCAAGGCGCTCGCGGCGGTGGCGCCGCACCTGCTCGACCTCCCGATCGGCTACGACCCGGCGCGCTTCGCAGCGGGACGCTCGCGGACCGAGGACCCGGTCGCGCGCACGCTGCTCGCCGCCGCGTGCGCGAGCGCGGGGCTCTCCGACCCGGCGTTGATCGTCGACGCACGACTCGGGCTCCACTCGAAGGGCGACACGGTGCAGCACGCCGCGGCGCTGTTCGCGCGCGTGCTCGCCGACCCCACGCTCGTCCCCGACCTCGCGGATCTCGCGGGCAGCACGGCGCGCCCGGAGAACCGTATCCGCGCGATCCTCGCGCTCGGCACGACCGGCGGGCCCGACGCCGTCGCGAAGCTGAAGGCCCTCCTTCCGAACGCGACCGACGAGCGCGTGAAAGCCGCGATCGTGCGCGCGCTCGCCGACGCCGGCGAGGCGACGACCGACGCGAACGCGCGCGCCGGCGCACTGTCGCCGCAGACCGGTCTCTTCGAACTGATGGAGAAGGACCCCGCCGCATCGGCCGACGTGTTGAAGCTCCTCGCGCGTCTCTCGACCGCGGCGCGCGCCGGCGACGAGAAGCCGGTGCTCGAGGTCATCGCCGCCGGACTCTCGGCCGACCCGACGCGCGGCAAGGAGCGCGCGATCGCCGCGTCGACGGCCGACTGGCGCACGCGGCTCGGCGCGATCGTGCCGAAGCTCGGCAAGTGGCTGAACGACGGCCGGCTCGGCTCCGCGGCGCGGCACGTCGCGCACGGCTCCGGCCGCACGGTCGTCCCCGAGCTGTTGAAGCAGTTCGGCACGGCGACCGGCGACGCGCGCAAGGATCTCGCGCGCTTGCTCGGTGCGACCAAGGATCCGCGCGCGGAAGCGAAGCTGCGCGCACTCGCGCAGTCGGACAAGCCCGACGATCAGGCCGTGGCGAAGGAAGGACTGACCTGGGTGCGGAGGGACGATTGAGCTCGAACGGACTCGGAGGTCGCATGCCGCCGCGGGTGCGCATCGCACCGTCGCCGACCGGCGACCCGCACGTCGGCACCGCCTACGTCGCGCTCTTCAACCGCACGTTCGCGAGGAAGCACGGCGGCAAGTTCATCCTCCGCATCGAGGACACCGACCGCACGCGCTCGACGCGCGAGTCCGAGGAGGCGATCTATCGCGCGCT
>CAZBOK010000160.1:5283-9778 GCA_964493525.1 uncultured Phycisphaeraceae bacterium
GCGTTCGTGATCCGCCTGCGCATCCCCGAGGGCGGCGCGACGTCGTTCGAGGACGCACTGCGCGGGAAGATCGAGATCGGCAACAAGGAGATCGACGATCAGGTCCTGCTGAAGAGCGACGGCTTCCCGACCTACCACCTCGCGAACGTCGTCGACGACCACGCGATGGGCGTCACGCACGTGATGCGCGCCGAGGAATGGATCCCGTCCACGCCGAAGCACATCCTGCTGTATCGAGCGTTCGGCTGGGAGCCGCCGGTGTTCTGCCACCTCCCGCTCCTGCGCAACCAGGACAAGTCGAAGATCAGCAAGCGCAAGAACCCGACCAGCCTCGAGTGGTACCGCGAGCAGGGTTACCTGCCCGACGCGCTGCTCAACTTCCTCGCGCTGATGGGCTGGGCGCCGAAGGACATGAACGAAGTGTTCGACCTCGCGCGCCTCGAAGCCGAGTTCGAGCCGACCCACATCACGACGTCGAGCCCGGTGTTCGACATCACCAAGCTCGATTGGTTGAACGGCGAGCACATCCGCAAGCTGCCGCTCGCGACGCTCACGAAGAAGATCGTCGAGTTCACCAAGCGCGACGCCGCGACGCCGAACCTCGAGCGGATCGTCGCCTTGTGCCAGGAGCGCATCAAGCGGTTGAACGAGTTCGAGGACCTCGCGGGCTTCTTCTTCGTGAAAGATGTCCTGCTCGACAAGAGCGCGTTCGACGCGGTGAAGAAGCTCTCGCCCGCCGACCGACTCGTCGCGCTCGAGGACGCGCTCGCGCGGATCCGGGCCGCACCTTCCGTCGGCAAGGACCTCGAAGCGCAGATGCGCGACGCCGCGACGGCGAAGGGCTGGAAGATCGGCGACTACTTCATGTGCCTGCGACTCGCGGTGACCGGCAAGACGGCGACGCCGCCGCTCCTCGAGTCGATGGAGATCCTCGGCAAGGACGAGTGCATGCGGAGGGTCGAGCGCGCGATCGCCGTCGTGCGGTCGGGATGAGGGGGCGGTCGCGGGCCCGAGGGCCGCGGCCCGCGAATCGAGGATCGGGGCTCGGCCCCAGGCGCGTAGAGGCGGGCCTCCCGCTGTTTCGCGCCCGCCCTCCTTCGCGCCGTCGCCTGCGGCTTCGCGCATGGGCCGAGCCCCTGCGCATCGAGCCACGCGACGACTTCCTTCGTGCCGGCGTCGCAGACGTTCCGCGCGATCAGGGCGCGGTCGCGCTCACCGCGTTCGACGCTGCGAAGCCGAGGGGGCCGGCGGGGTCGACGACCCAGAACTGGATGTACATCGTGAAGCCGGACGGCACGCCCGGCGGCCACGAGGAGTTCACGACGACCGCGCCGTTCGCGCCGGTCGGCAGCGCGGCGACGATCGCCGGGTAGGGAACGAACGTGCCGCCCTTGAACGGCAGGTCGATGCGGGACGTGCCGAGCACGAAGTACGCGGTCGTGTTCTCGAGCGCGCCGCCGAGCGTGAGCGTCACCGGGTCGGCCGCGATCAGCGTTCCGGTGCCGCCGAGCTGCGGGATTCCGTGCGCCCCCGCCAAGCCGAGGCCGAGGTCGACGAACGTCTTCACGAGGAACTGACCGGGCACGAGCGCTCCGCTCGAGCAACGGACTTCGTCGAGCCGCCCCTGAAACATGTACCCGCCGCGGCCGGACATCTGCCAGCCGGTCGAGTTCGGCAGGTCGGGGTTCGCGTCGACCGCGGTCGCGTCGAGCGTGCCGTTCACGTAGAGCCGATAGGTGTTCGCCTGGCGCGTGATCGCGACGTGCGCCCACGTGTCCGGCGGGATCGGGATGCCGCTGCCGGCGAATCCGACGAGCGGGTGGAGCACGCCGCTCGGGCTGCGGTAGTCGAATCCGAACGTGCCGTTGCCGTTCACGAACACGTTGAAGCGATTCTGGTCGACGTTGTCCGGGCGCGTCCACAGCACGGAGCGATGGCCGACGTTCGCGTAGCGGAAGAAGAACTCGACCGTCGCGTCGCCGGCTTGGTGCAGCGGGAACGTCGAGGGCACGAACACGGAATCGTCGCTTCCGTCGAACTCGAGAGAGCGCGTGTCCGGGGCGCCGGTCGCGGGGATCACGTTGATCGGAACGTTGGCGCGGTAGATCGGGCCGTTCGCGGGCGTGCCGTGGTTCGCGAACGCGGTCGAGTCGAGCACGGTTCCGGCGCCCGACGCGACCGCGTTCACGGCGCCCTCCTCGAAGCGCCAGTAACCGGTCGTCTGCGCCGACGCGCCGGCGGTGAAAGACACGAACGCGACGAACGCGAGGATTCGAACGGTCATTGACGGTCTCCTGTGTCGATCCCTTGTTGTGAACCTGCATCCGATCCGCGGGCGCGGCCGACGCGCCCGTGGACGACCATTCAATCGAGTTTCACGAGGACGTCAGCGATCTCTCCCGCGCGGATGACGACGTCGATGTGGCCGCTCGGCCCGCGGCCCAGGCTCCGGAACGCGACCCTGCCGAAGTTCCCCATCGTGCCGCGCCGCCAATCGAGCACGTAGTTCCCCGGCTCGATGCCAACCTCGAACAGGAAGCGCTCGCCGCGCGTGAGTTGATCGCCGACGTCCTGACGCGTCGTCTCGTCGCGGAACGATCCCTCGACGCGGTCCTTGCCCGCCATGAGACGCGCTTCGATGAACGTGTCCGAGTTCGCGCTCACCGTGACGCGCAGCCGGCCGCCGCGGCGGAGCACCGCGGCCGCCGCCGTCTCGGCGTTCTCGATCGCCTGCATCTGCACGCGCGCGGGCACGAGGCTCGAATCGGGCGGCGCACGGACGACGATCGAATGCATCCCGGGCGACAGCTCGGTCAGCAGGAACTGCCCTTCGTCGGGCGCCGAGCGCCCCCAGTCGATCTTCGCGGGCGCGACGTGCGCCGGGTCCGTCACGTCCTGGATCGTCACGTCGCGCTGCGGTTGTCCGAGATCGTCGCGCACGAGAACACGCGCCGTTCCCGAGCCGCGCGCGACCAGCGTGATCGCGATGCGCTTCGAGCCCTCGGCGGCGGTCACGACGATCGCATCCGACGTCGCCGGCGCGAAACCTCGCGCTCTGACGTCGATGCGCACCGCGCGATCGGGCGGGACGCCGAGCCGGAACATCGCCGTGCTGTCGCCCTCTTCGTGCCACGGATCCGCACCGGCCACCGACGCGGTGATCGCGCACTCGGCGAAGTGCTGGTCGTGCTGCGGATCGACGAGCTCCACTTCGAGCACGCATTGCGAATACGTCAGGCGCAGATCGTCCGCGGGCGCCGTGACGTGGCGGTCGTCGATCGTCCAGTCGCGGCCGATGTCGGCGCGCAGCTCGCGATCGCGCTGGGTGCGCACGAAGTACTGGCCGCCGACCACGAGTCCGCCGAGCGAGAAGCGCCCCGAGCGGGTCGCGATCGTCTCGACGTGGAACGGGGCCGGCTTGTTGAACTCGAGCAGGTCGAACGAGAAGCCGCCGTCGCCTTGCGTCGGGTCCTTCGGCGGCGAGTCCGGCGCCGCGCTCTCGAGGTCGCCGCTCACGCGCGCGAACGGCACCGGCCGGCCGGCCGCGTCGACGACGCCGCCGCGCAGGATCCCGTCGGGCACGGCCTCCGGATCGGGCGCGGGCGGGGCTTCGGGCTCCGCCGCGCGCTCCGGCGCGACCGGCTGCGACGAAGGCGCCGTCGTCTCGCGCGGCGTCGACTCCGCAAGCGGCGCGGGCGTCATCGGCCGCGCCGTCTCGGCGTCGTGACGCGCGCCGCCGACGTCGACGGCGTCCGACGTCCCGGTCGATCCGATCAGGAACCCGAGCGCGAGTCCGATGCCGAGCGCGACGATTGCGATCAGGAGCTTCGCCACGTCACTGCCCCGTGTATTCGATGTCGACCGTCTCGCCCGCAACCGCGACGAACGGGCGCTCGCCGCGCGATTCGCCTTTGTCGCCGAAGAAGGAGAGGACCCACGGCCCGGGCTGGAGTCCGCGATCGAACTCGCTCACCATTCCGGCGTCGAGCGATCGATTCGACCTCGCTTCGCCGTTCGAGAGCAGCCGGAACTGCCGCAACGCATCGGGAATCACGCGCGTTCCCTGGTACAGCGACATGTGCGGCGGCAGGACACCATCGGCGATCTTGAGCCGGACGCGCGCGCCGTGCGCGAGCCGGACGTCGCGCGCGACGTCTCCGGTGCGGGGCACGTCGAAGGTCACGGTCTCCGGGACCAATCCCAGCGCCGCGGGCCCGAAGACGACGAACGTGCGCGCGCCGGGCGGGACATTCCGACGGCGGATCTCGCCGCGCTCGTCGCCGTCGCCGCCGCGCGGCTCGATCCACGGATCCACGCGATCGCTCTCGTCGGGCGACTCCACGATCCGCAGGCCCGCGCGCGCAACTGCGGCGCCGCGATCGTCGGTGACGCGGAACACGACTTCGTTCCCTGTCCACTGCGGCATCTCGAGGCGCACGACGCGCTGCGCTTCGCCGCGCGCGAGCTTCAGATCGCGCACCTCGACCGGCAGCAG
>CAZBOK010000161.1:0-9765 GCA_964493525.1 uncultured Phycisphaeraceae bacterium
CAGGCCGCCCGGCTGCTTGATCAGCGGCGATGCCGAGAGCACCGACGCGTTGCCCTGCGGGTCGAGCTTCAGGATGTCGTTGCCCGTCAAGTTTGCGATGTAGAGGTTGCCCGCGTCGTCGAACGCCATGCCGTCCGGCCAGTCGAGCAGGTTGTTCATCGTCGTGTTGTCGGCATACAGGGCCTGCGAGCCGTCGAACCCGAGGCGGACGATGCGCTGGGCTTCCATGTCGGTGACGAGGAAGCCGTTGCCGTCGGGGTGCGGGATGATCGTGACCGGCTTCACGAAGAGGCCGCCGGCCGAGAACGAATGGACCGTGCCGTTCGGATCGATCTTGAGCACGGCCGGCCAGCCGCGGTCGGGCATCATCAACGAACCGTCCTCGAGGAAGATGCCGTAGTGCGGGATCAGCACTCCGCTCGCCCACGGCGTCGGCTGCATTGTGTTCGAGTCGATGCGCACGATCTGGCCGGTCGCGGGGACCGAGAGGTAGAGGTCGGAGTCGCCAGCGAAGACCGCCGGAGCGAACGCGAGCGACGCGAACACGCCGAGCGAGACGATTGAGTTCATCGGAATCCTCCTCGTGCGCGACGAAACGGCCGCGTCTCGGGCGCTGTGCCAGGAATATTCACTTCTCGACCGCGCGCATCGAGGCGCGCCTTCCGGGTGGGCGATCGCTTCGGTAGGGTCCGCTCGAACGTTGATTCGGGAGCCGCGACTCGTGCAGCGCGTGCGACTCATCCATTGGAACGCGGTGGAAGCGCAGCCGCGGATCGAGCGGCTGGCCGCGTTGGGCTGGCGGGTCGAGTACGAGGCACGCACCGGCACCGGCCTGCTGCGCCGATTGCGCGACGAACCGCCGGCGGCGTTCGTCATCGACCTCACCCGGCTGCCGTCGCAAGGCCGTGAAGTCGGCGTCGCGCTGCGTCTGTCGAAGTCGACGCGCCACGTCCCGCTGGTGTTCGCCGACGGCGAGCCCGACAAGGTCGCGAAGATCCGTGCGCTCCTTCCCGACGCGACGTTCACGACGTGGGACCGCATCGCCGCCGCACTGCGCGCCGCGATCGCGCATCCGCCGTCCGCACCGATCGTCCCGCGCGACGGGATCTCGGTCCCGGGCACGCCGCTGTGGAAGAAGCTCGGCGTCGCGGCGAACCACACGCTCGGTCTGATCGACCCGCCGGACGACTTCGAGGGCGTTCTCGGCGAGCTGCCGGACGGCGTGCGGATCTCGGTCGCGCCGCGGGCGAAGACCGACCTCACGATCTGGTTCGTGACCTCCGCACAGACGCTGGCGCGACGCATCGCGACGATCGCTCCGCGCGGCGAAGGCGGACGGCTGTGGATCGCGTGGCCGAAGCGCGGCGCGCGGATCGCCACCGACGTCACGCAGGATGCGGTCCGCGCCACCGCGCTCGCGCACCGGCTGGTCGACTACAAGGTGTGCGCGATCGACGCCGATTGGTCGGGCTTCAAGTTCTCGCTCAAGGCGTGAGGCGCTCTCGAATCGGCGCCGCGTCCGTTATCCTCCTCGCGCTTCCGGAGGAGGATCCATGCGTATCGGAGTGATCGCGATTGCATCGGGGTTGTCGGTTCTCGGCGCGGGCGCGCGCGCGGGGACCATCCACGTTCCCGCGGACTTCACGTCGATCCAGGCCGCGATCGACAACGCGAACAACAACGACACGATCGTCGTCGCCAAGGGCAACTACAACGAGGTCGCCGAGATCGTCGGCAAGAGCTTCCTGACGCTGAAGGCGAGCGGGAAGGTGCGGATCACGGGCACGAATCAGGACAGCGGGATCCTGGTGCAGAACAGCGATCACGTCGAGGTGCGCGGCTTCACGGTCACGGGCGGCGACTTCCAGAACGTCTACGTGGTCGGCTGCGCCGACGTGCGCGTCACCGGCTGCATCATCGGCGGCACCGCGAACGTCGGGATCAGCGTCGCGGATTCGCTGCGCGTCCGCATCGATCGCAACATCGTCGATGGCGTGCCGGAGGTCGGCATCCTCGTCGCGCCGCCGCCGCCGTTCGCTCCGCTCGGACCCACGGGCGCCAACGACTCCGTGTTCGAGAAGAACCGCGTGCGCGACGCCGGCAGCACGGGCATCTCGATCACCGGCGCGAACTGCACCGTGAGCAAGAACCGCGTCGAGCGTCCGGGCGAGGACGGGATCGTGGTCGACGGCAGCACGACGTCGGTGAAGAACCGGGTGATCGACGCCGCCAAGCACGGCTACGTCAGCATCGCGGGCGTTCAATCGTCCTTCACGAAGGACAAAGTCATCCACTCCGCCGGGGACGACTTCGGGCTGAATTGCCAGAACAGCTCGATCGTGAAGTGCTCCTCGTCGCGCGCGGGGTCGAGCGGCTTCTTCGTCGTCGTCACCGCCACCGGCAACACGTTCACGAAGTGCAAGGTGAAGCGTGCAACCGACGACGGGTTCCAGGTCGACGGCACCACCAACACGTTCGATCGCTGCCGCACCACGAAGAGCGGCGCCCTCGGCCTGAACGACGCGGCGGGCGGCGCCACCACCAACATCTACGACCAGTGCAAGTTCGATTCGACCAACCTCCCGTGACCGAAGACCGCCCGGCTCCCACGTCGGCCCGCGTATCCCTGGAGAAGAGAATGAAGCGTTCGCTCGCAGTGCTCGTCGTTTCGTCGTTCCTCGCCGCGGCCGCGCAGGCCGACACGATCAAGGTCCCCGCCGACTTCGGCACCATCCAACAGGCGGTCGACAACGCGGGTCTGAACGACTCGATCGTCGTCTCCAAGGGCACCTATCCCGAGAACGTGTTGATCACCGGCAAGAGCTCCCTCTCGTTGCGCGCGAAGGGGAAAGTCATCGTGAGCGGCAATGCGGCCGAGCAGGCGATCGGCGTGTTCAATTCCGACCACATCACGCTGAAGGGCTTCTCGCTCACCGGCGGCACGCTGTTCCGCGTCGTGTTCTCGGTCTGCTCCGACTCGCGAATCACGAAGTGCAAGATCGGCGGCGGTCCGGGCGACGGCCTCGCGATCAGCGACTGCATGCGCATGACGGTCGACAAGAACCAGGTCGGCGGCGTCGACAGCTACGGGATCCGCGTCGAGTCGATCACTTTCAGCTCGCTGCTCAGCTCGAGCGGCGCGATCGACTCCACCTTCACGAAGAACCGGGTGCAAGACACCGGCGACTCGGGGATGCGCCTGCAGGTCCTGAACTGTTCGGTGACCAAGAACCGCGTGATCCACGCCGGCGGCAACGGGATCGAGTTCCTCGGCCCTGCGATGTCGAGCAAGAATCGCGTGATCGAGGCCGACGTCAACGGCGTCGTGGTGGAATCGGCCAACGTCAGCCTCATCAAGGACAAGGTCACGCGCTCGGCGGACGACGCGTTCGAGCTGAAGAACCCGAACTGCGCGCTCGAGAAGTGTTCCGCGACGCGCGCGGGAGCGGACGGCTTCCGCCTGCTGTTCACGGCCACGGGCAACGCGCTGACCAAGTGCAAGTCGAACCACGCCGGCGGTGACGGCTTCGAGATCGACGGGACGACGAACACCCTCGTGAAGTGCAAGGCGACGCAGAGCGGCGTGTTCGGCCTGAACGACACGTCGGGCGGCGCGACGAACACCTACACGCACTGCAACTTCGACTCGTCCAACCTCCCGTGATCGCGGCGCACGTTATCGTGCGGCGTCCCCCGCGGAGTTCCCGAGTGTCACGGTCCCCCGCGTTCCTGCTCGCGATCGCCATTGCCGCCGTCGTCGCGCCGTCCGCGGGTGCGACGGGTTCGCTGCTCCGCGTGCCGCACGACTTCTCGACGATCCAGGCGGCGGTCGACCACGCGTTCAGCGCCGACACCATCGAGGTCTCGAAAGGCGTCTACGCCGAGAACATCTCGATTCAGCAGCTCAGCAACCTGACGCTCCGCGCGAAGGGGAAGCACGTCGTCATCGACGGCTCCGCCGGCGCGACCGCGCTGATCGCGAGCGAGTGTCCGTTCTTCCTGATGAAAGGCTTCCAGGTGATCGGCGGCACGGCCGAAGGCGTGCTGCTCGCGGACTGCTCCAATTCGCGGGTCACCAAGTGCAGGATCTCCGGAGCGAGCTCGAACTCGGGGATCCGCGCCAACGTCGGCACGAAGGTCCGCATCGATCACGTGGTGGTCGACGTCGACGGCACCGGCATCCAGTTGAACAACGAGTTCATGGCCGGGTTCTTCGCGGGCCCCGCCGGGCCGGACCATTCGCGCGTCGACCACTGCGTCGTGCGCCGCGCCGGCGGGAATGGCGTCACGATCAACGGCGCGACGAACGTCGTCGACCACGTCGAGGTGCACGACACCGGCGACTTCGGGATCACCACGCTCCCGAACGCCACGCTCGCCACGATCCGTGACTGCGAGGTCGTCCGGAGCGGGAAGGAAGGGGTCGCGCTGTTCGGGTTCGTGACCGAGGTGATCGACTGCACGGTCTCCCGCTCCGCGGCGAGCGGCTTCTCGTGCGGCTCGAACACGAACCGGCTGGTCGACTGCCGCGCGAAGCGTTGCGCCGCCGACGGGTTCGCGATCGAACCGACGTTCTGCGGCAACAAGCTCGTCGACTGCATCGCCACGCGTTCCGTCGCCGACGGATTCCACATCGAGGGTTTCGCGAACCACCTCACGCGATGCAAGGCGAAGCAGAGCGGCGGCCTCGGGCTCGACGACCCCGCCGGCGTGCTGACGACCAACGTCTACGAGAAGTGCAAGTTCGACTCCGCGAACGCGCCGTGACGCGACACCTCGCGACGCCGCACGGAGACCTCGAGCTCCCGGCGTTCGTCCCCGACGCGACCCGCGGCGCGATCCGCACGCTCGACTCCGACGATCTCGCGCGCTGCGGCGTTCGCGCGCTGATGGTGAACGCGGTGCATCTCGCGGAGCGTCCCGGTGCGAGCGTCGTGGGCCGACTCGGCGGTCTGCACCGGTGGCTCGGCTTTCCCGGCGTCATCCTGTGCGACTCGGGGGGATTCCAGGTGCTCTCGATCGGACGCGGCGAGCCGGGCGGCCGGCGCGCCCGCGTGTCCGACGACGGCGTCGAGTTCCGCTTCACCGAGGACGCCGAGGTGCAGCGCCTCACGCCCGAGAAGTGCATCGCCCGTCAGTTCGAGCTCGGCGCGGACGTGATGTTCACGCTCGACCACTGCACGTTCCCCGATGATCCGCCGGAGCTGCAGGAGAAGAGCGTCGAGCGCACCATCGCATGGGCGGCGCGGTCGAAGGAAGAGTTCGAGCGCCGCGTGGCGCGTGCCGCCGCATCGAGTGCGCGTCCGCTGCTGTTCTCCGTGGTGCAGGGCGGCGCGCTTCCCGAGCTGCGGCGCGCGTGCGCCGCGCGGCTCGTCGAGATCGGCTTCGACGGTTACGGATTCGGCGGCTGGCCGATCGACGCGGCCGGCCGACTGGTCGACGCCGTCGGCGAAGTCGCCGCGCTGCTCCCGCGCGAGGCGCCGAAGCACGCGCTCGGCGTCGGCATGCCGGAGAACCTCGTGCTCGCCGCGCGCCTCGGATACGACCTCTTCGACTGCACCCTGCCGACGCGCGACGGGCGCCACGGGCGGCTGTACGCGTTCCGCTCCGGTTGGCAGCGGGCGCTCGCGACCGGCGCCCCGTTCTACGAGTTCGTGAACGCGCACGACCCGCGCCACCTCCTCGACGCCGCGCCGATCGACGCGGACTGCGACTGCCCCGCGTGCATGCGCTCGTCGCGCTCCTACCTCCACCACCTCTTCAAGAGCGGCGACACGGCGGGCCAGCGGCTCGCGACGCTGCACAACCTGCGGTTCTTCTTCCGGCTCGCGGCGCATCTCGCGCCGGCGGACGCTTCCGCGCCGCCCGCTCGATCGACGGGATGAGCGACGACCCGGCCCCGCGCATCGCCGCGATCACGGACGCGCTGCGCGCGAGCCGGAAGTACCGCGACCTCCACGAGCCGACCCTCGAGCGCATCGCGCGCGACGCGGCGGCGCGCCATCCGCGCGACGCCGACGCCGTGAAGGCCGCGAAGTCGCGCTTGCACGAGGTGTTCGCGGCGTTCGGATCGCCGCGGGCGCTCGAATCGCTCGGCGCGCGGGTCGCCGCGCTCCCGGACCCGCGCGACCCCGCGCGCCGTCCGGAGTTCGATGCCGGGTGCGCGGCGATCCTCGCGCTCCACTCGTCCACCGCGGAGCGCACGCCGATCCTGCGTGACGCGTACCGCGCGATCTTCGAGATCACCGGCGCGCCGCGCGTCGTGCTCGACCTCGCCTGCGGGTTGAACCCGTTCGCGTTGCCGCTCGCCGGGATCGCGCCCGACGTGGAATGGCGCGCGTCCGACGTCCATCGCGGATCGATCGCCGCGATCGGTGCATTCCTCGCGCGGCTCGGGCAGCGGCACGTCGCCGAGACGCGCGACCTGCTGATCGACCCGCCGACCGAGCGCGCGGACGTCGCACTGTTGTGGAAGTCGTTCCCGACGCTCGACCGCCAGCGGACCGGCGCCGGGTTCGACGTCGTGCGCGCGATCCGCGCCGATCACGTCGTCGTTTCGTTCCCCACCGCGAGCCTCGGTCGACGCGAGAAGGGGATGCGCGAGCAGTACCGCGCCGTCGCGACCGATCTCTCGCGCGCGCTCGCCGCTCCGATGCACGCGATCGAGTTCGAGACCGAATCGTTCTTCGTCCTCGATCGGCGCGGCGCAGGTCGCTCTACTTCGCGCTGACTGCCCACCGCAGACCCGGGAGAACTCCGATGCTCCGTCGGTCCGTTGCGATTCCCGTCCTCCTCGCCCTGGCGATTCCCGCGGAGCTTCTTGCCGCGACCCGCAAGGTCCCGCAACAGTTCACGACGATCCAGGCGGCGATCACCGCCGCGGCTCCGGGCGACACGATCAAGATCTCGAAGGGCGTGTACAAGGAGAACGTGGTCGTCGACAAGCTGGGGCTCGTCATCAAGGGCACCGATGGCGTGATCGTCGACGCGCGGCCGGATCCGCTGGACGGTTCCGGCGCGGGGTTCTTCATCACCGGGGCCGGGGTCACGATCGAGAAGCTGACCGTTCGCCACGCGCGAGCGCCGGCGCCGATCGGCGGTGCGAGCCTCGGGGCCAACTTCTTCGTCGACGGGAGCTCGGTCACGATCAAGAACGTGGTCAGCGAGCATCCGTCCGACTTCCACATCGCGTCGACGGCCATGGCGGGCGGCCTCCGAGTGCAGAACTGCTCGTTCGAGGGAACCGGTTTCTCCACGATGAGCGCGTCGTGCCGGTTCGAGAGCTGCACGTTCCACCACGCGAGCGGGCTCGAGATCGTGTCCGGCGACGCGCTCGTGAAGGACTGCCGGTTCGACGACTGCGGCGGCGGCGTGCTCGCGTTCGCCCCGAACGCCGACATCCGCAACAACCGCATGCGGAACGTGCGAGTCTTCCCGCTGTTCTCGATCAACTCCGGCGTCGTGTTCCGCGGCAACAAACTCGACGGCTGCTCGGGCATCATCGTGAACGGCGACGACGCGACGATCGACGACAACGACATCACGCACAGTTTCCCGTTGGACCCCACGCACCCGACGCTGTTCGTCTCCGATTGCGCGAACGCGATGATCACGGATAACCGGATCTCCGACTGCACCGGCGGCGGGATCGCGCTCGCGGTCGATGCGACCAACGCGACGGTGTCGCGCAATTCGGTGAAGCGCTGCAGCCGCGTCAGTCAGGTCGAGCTCTTGAGTCTCGACAGTCCGTTCCAGGACGCCGGCATCGAGGTGCATTCGAACAACGGAACGATCTCGCAGAACACCGTGAAGGAATGCACGGGCGACGGCATCCACGTGACCGGCGGCGGCAATCAGATCCTCGACAACGTCGTGAAGTCGTGCCTCGAGGACGGCATCGACAACGAAGGCGCGGCGAACACCGTGAACGGGAACGACGCGCGGAAGAACCAGGCCGAAGGGATCGAGAACAACGGCACGAACACCGTGATGAACGACAACGTCGCCGCGAAGAATCGGATCGACATCGCGAACAACGGCAGCTTCATGAGCTTCTCGAACAACCAGCCCGCCGGTACGCCGCCGCCGCCCGAGATCGATCTGCCGTGACGCGTCGGTTCAGGCGCGCCGCTTCGGGCGCCGGATCGCGCGCAACGTCTCGCGGTCGGTCTGGCTCCCGAAGAAGATCCGCTCCGCGCCGTCCCACTCCGTGCCGCTGATGCGCGTCCCGGCGGGCAGGTGCACCCGCCGTCTCACGCCGCCGGTCTCGGCGTCGATCGCGCGCAATTCGCCCGGTTCGGCCACTGACTCGTCGTCGGGCCAGGTGCCGTGCCACAGTTCGCCGTCGACGAACGTCACGCCGGTGACGAGGCGGTCCGATGCGAGCACTTTCACGACGCGGCCGTCCGCGGGGTCGATCTTCAGGATGCGGCGGTTCGCGAAGCTCCCGAGCCAGAGGAACCCCGCGGCCCATGCGAGGCCCGCCGGGTGATCGTCCGGCGTCGGGATCGTGCGCTCGGTCTTGCCCGTCTTGCGATCGATGCGGTGGATCTTGCCGTCGGAGCAGATCTGCCACAGATGCGATCCGTCGAACGCGAGACCCGCGTTGCAGTCGCGCCCTCCGAGCCGGCGCAGGACGCCGCCGCTCGCCGGGTCGATCTCGAAGAGATCCTGATCGGGCGCCGCGGCGAACCAGACGTGGGATCCATCGAACGTCACGCCGTGGATCTGGGTGACGCCGGGGATCGTGAAGTCGGCGACGATGTCCGCGGTCTCGGCAGGTGGCAACGTTTCTCGATTGGTCATACGCGCCTCGCGTCGTTTCGGGAAGGTGCTGGATCGGCGCGCATCATCCGCGCGGATCGAGCAGACCGGCAACCAACATCCGTGACGCGATTCCGCTCGGATGGACCGCGCGGTGACGCGCGGCGCGGGCGCGGCCGGACGTCGCCGCGCGACCGCCGCGCGCGAGGGCGCGGATCGCGCGAAGCGTGCTGCTGCGGCTCGCCCCCGCCGCGGACGCGAGGTCGTCGGTGCTCCAGCTCGCCCCGTCGGCGAGGAGCGCATCGATCAACGTCGCGAGGCTGCCGGCGCCGGGAGCGACCGCGAGCAGCGAGAGAACGACCACCGCGGCGCCGTGCGGCAGCGCGATGCGGAACGAGCCCGATCGCGCTTCGATGCGCGCCGGGCGGGGGAGCCCGCGCCGCAGCCGACCGATCTCCACTTCGACGCGCCGGCGTGCGGAGTGGTCGGCCTCGTCGAACCCCGTCGTCTCGCGGCCGACCTCCCGCCACGGCACGGCGCGCGGCCACGGACGCGCGAGCGCGATCAGCACGGCGAGCGCCACCGGCCGCCGTCGGAGGTCGAGCGTTCGCGCGCCGGCAGCCGACGTCCACAGCGCGCGCCGCGCGATCGTGTCGATGATCAGCGCCCGCCGCGCACCGCACGCGGCGAGGCGGACCGCGGCGCGCGAACCGCGCAGGAGACGCGCGGCGAGGTTCGCGTCCACCGCGGTCGCGACGCCGCCGCATCGAGCGATCGCGAGCGGTGCGCGGAGCGCGCCCTCGATCGCGCGCAGCTCCGCGACGAGCGGTCCCGGCGCGCGCGACGCGCGGTGCGCGGCCGGCCGACTCGGAACCGCGCCGCGCGCGGCGAGCTCATGGCGCGCGATCGCGAGCGCCGCCACCAGAGAAGGATCGCGCGACGATCCGGACGCGGCGCGCCGGAGCAGCGCGCGTGCGGCCGCGAGTCGACCGTGCTCGGTCT
>CAZBOK010000162.1:0-9755 GCA_964493525.1 uncultured Phycisphaeraceae bacterium
TTCGGATGATCGAAGAACCGCACGCGCGAGTCTTCGCGCCGGAGTGACTCGATCGCAGCGCGCGTCTCCGGCGTCACGCCGTCGCCCATCACAAACACTTCGAGATCGCCGACGGTCTGCTGCAGCGCGCTGTGCACCGCGAAGCCGACCAGCGGGCCGTGGTCGTGGGTCGGGACGACGATCGTGGCGGCAAGCGGGTCCGGCATCGGATCAGTCCGGCAACCCGGCGAGCGAGCGGAGCTTCGCGACCGCGCCGTCGACCGCGAGGCCGTCGGCGAGCGTGCTCTTCGGCGGCGGTCCGCCGGCGAGGAAACCGACGAAGTCGCGCAGCTCGCGCAGGAGCGGCAGCTCGGAACTCACCGACCGCACCTCGGGCGCCGCGCGCGCGCCGTCGTCGCGAACGATCGTGATCTCCGCGTCGCGCTCGCCGTCGATCGACGCGATGCCGTCGCGGAACGTCACGACGATGCTGCGCCGCTTCGCCACGCCCAGAGCGATCTCCATCGCGTGGAACGGCGCCGTGCCGGAAGTCCCGTGGAACCGCACGAGCGCGCCGCGCGCGGGATCGCGTTCCGCGCGCGCGAGCCGCGGCTCCGGCACGCAGCCGAGGATCTCGAGCGCGATCGACACGTCGTGCGGCGCCAGCGTCCAGAGCGCATCGACGTCGGCGTGCGTCGCTTCCGGTTGGTTGCGGATCGTCAACACGCTCCGCACCGGCCCGAGCTCGCCGGACCGCGCGATCGCCGCGATCGCCTCGACCGCGGGATGGCGGCGCCACTTGTGCATCACGAACACGCGGCGCGCGTCACTGGCGGGGAGCGTGGCGAGGCGCGCGCGATCGGCGGCGGCGGGCGCGAGCGGTTTCTCGACGAACAGCGGCACGGCGCGCGGCAGCAGCTCGGCGATCGACGACGCGTGCGTGGAGGCGGGGGACGCGACGACGACGCCGTCGACGCTCGGGAGCGCGCGCGTCGCCGCGGAGCACGACTCCGCGCCGCCCTTCCGCGCTGCGACGCGCGCCGCTTCCGCCGGATCGGCGACGTGGACCTCGCACCCGAGCGCGCGCAGATCCCGCAGGATGTGCGCTCCCCAACGGCCGCAGCCGACGAGTCCGATGCGCGTCATGCGGTCGGAGGATACGCGGGGCACACGAAGTGCTGAAGCCGCGCGCGCACTTCGGCGGCGGATCACGCAATGAACAGTCTTCTCGTGACGATCTCGGCGATCGTGCTCGCCGTCAGCCTGGCGATCTACGCGCTGTGCTGGATGCACAGAAGATCGCCGCGCTGATCCGACCCTCAGTGGAAGCTGTTCGCGAGCCGGATGTTCGATTCCGGGTGATCGTCGTGGATCGAGTTGCCGCCGCTCTGCGTTGCCGTGTTCGCGATCAGGACGGTCGTCGAATTGCCGAGTTGGAACCCGTTCGCCGCGCACTTCGAGATCCGGTTGTGCGTCCACAGGTTGTCGAATGCGGCCGAGTCCACCGTCGCACCGTTGGCGCCCGCGCGCGTGATGACGTTCGCGTCGAAGCGGCAGCGCGCGGATTCATAGAAGATCGCGTCGGTGCCGGCGCGCGTGAGCCGGTTGCGCAGGAGGACGTGCTCGACGGAGCTCGTGTCGATGGTGACGCCGGTCTCGACCGAGTTCTTGCAGCGGTTGTCGGCGAACAGCCCGTCGGTGGCGGACGTCCGGTAGCGCGCGAACTTGTTCGCGACGTTCGTGATCTTGCAGCCGCGCACCAGCGAGCGCCGCGTGTCGGGCGCGCCGGACGCGCCGATCTGCAGGCCGTTCGAGCCGCAGTCGTGGATGCGGCAGCCCTCGACCACCATGTCGTCGCCGAGCAGGTCGACGCCGAAGCTGCCGCTCGTGACGTCGCAATCGACCAGCGAGCAGGCGGCGCCGTGCAGGATGACGCCCACGCTCGACGCGTTGATCGAGCAGCTCTCGAAGCGCGCGGCCGTCGTCTGCGTCACCTCGGCGGCGTTGTCGCCGGTCGCTTCGATCCGGCAGTCGCTCACGCGCACGGACGTCGACTGGTCGATCTCGAGCGCGGCCGCGCTGTCGGACGAGAGCTGCAGTCCCTCCAGGAGCACCGAGGTCGAGTCGGTGACGGCGACCGCCGGGCTCGCGCCGCCGCGGATGCGCACCGGGCCGTTGCCCTTCGCGACCAGCTCCACGTTCTGCGTGCTCTGGATCGAGAGCGCTTCGTCGTAGGTGCCCGCGGCGATCACCACGCGGACGCCCGGCGCCGACGCGGTGATCGCGCCCTGGATCGTCGCGAAGTCCTGCGGCACGCGAACGATCGGGTTCGACGCGAAGACCTCGAAGGTGTTGCCGGAGAACACGTTCAACGCCACGTTCGCGCCGCCGAGCGTCTCGCCGTCGTTCTCGAGCAGCGAGTTCGCGTTGCCGTCGAGCAGGAAGTGCGGGCCGGCGCCGCCGCGGACCACGTTGCCGTGGATCAGGTTCTCGCCCGAGCCGACGTCGGCCGCGATCCCGCCGGTCGCGCAGTTCTTCACGGTGTTGCGCGTGACGATCACTTGGCTCGCGCCGAGCGAGATCCCGTACAGAGCGTTCTTGATCGAGTTGCCGTCGACGACGGTGCCGGGGTTCGCGGACTTCGTGCGAATCGCGATGAACAACGAGTCCTTGATCTTGTTGCCGACGATCGTGGTCCAGTCGGCGAGATCGCCGACGTTCACGCCGAAGGCGACGCCGCGGATCTTGTTGCCGGTCACGAGACACAGCCGCGCGATATGCAGCGCGGAGCCGACGTCGATGCCGTTGTTCACGGCGTCGCTCAGCTTGCAGCGCTCGACGACGTGCTCGTCGCCGCGCAGTAAGATCAGCGTGCCGTCGACGCGCGAGAGCTTGCAGTTGCGCACGAGGATCGCCTTGCCGTCGATGTACATGCCGTCGTTCGCGCGCTTCACGCTGCACTTCTCGAAGCGCAACGCGGTGCACGAATCGGTCGAGAACGCCGTGAACTCGACGTCCTGCCCGCGGCAGCCGAGGATCGCGCCGTTCGTCACCGTGTCGAGATGCAGTCCGTCACCCGACGCCGTGCGGAAGCGCAACTTGCTCAGCGTGAGGCCGTTCACGTTCGTGATCGTGAGCGCGTCGCCCGGGCCGTTCGCGCGCAGGACGACCTTGCCCTTCGCGCGGATCGTGAGGTCGTCGATGTTGCCGACGGTGAACGGGCCGACGTACGTGCCCTTCGAGATCACGATCGTCGTGTGGTCGACCGCGATGTTGAGCGCGTTCTGCAGGTCCGGGTTGTCCTGCGGGACGCGGATCGTGCCGGCGAACGCGGGAGCGATCGAGACGAGGAAGGACGCGAGAACGACGGACGCTCGGGACTTCGCGAACATGGGGGCCTCACTTTCCGCCCGATGAGCTCCCGTCCGGAACGCGCGTCAACCGCAGGGTGCGGACGTCGCCGATCGAATCGTGCGCCTTGTTCGTCGGCACGAGCTCGATCCGTTGCAGACCCGGCGCGGTCACGTCGACCTCGCCGACCGAGAGCTCTCGGTAAACCTCCCAGCCGGATGTCGTCTCGAACGTCCCGCTGATTTTCCGGTCGCCGCAGCGGATCTCGAAGGCGGATCCCGCTTGATCGTCGGGCACCGCATACACGAGCGTCGCGCGATAACGGCCGGGCCGGTCGGCCTCGACGGTGAAGCGCAGATACGTGCCGGGGTCGTCCCAATGGCCGACGTGGTCGCCGTCGTGCTTCGCGCCGCGTCCGACGATGCGCGCCCAGGTCGCCGGCAGGTCTTCGGGAGCGCTCGCGTCCGACTTCAACCGCGCGACGATCGGCGGCGCGTCGAGCCAGATCGTGTCGGTCGTCGCGGAGAGCGCCGGCAGATTCGGAGCGCCGCGGTCGGCGTAGATCGCGCGCACCGCGAACACGCCGGCGACATCGACGCCGCCGGTCACCGGGCGGTTCGGGAAGCGGATCACGCCGTGCTCGCCGCGGATGCGCACGTCCTTCTTCGCGCCGAAGTCGACGATCGACTCGAGCATGTTCTCGATGACCGCGTCCGACGCCTGCGCGTGGGGCGGCATCACCACCGTGCCGTAGGTGCCGGAACCGCCGGCGCGCACTTTCGCGATCAAGCGCGCGCGCTCCGCCTTGGCGGCGTCCGGCGAAGTGGCGGCGAGCTCGGCGAGGCGCTTCGCGATCGTCGTGAACGACGGCCCGACCGACGGGAGCTTCGGATGGTGGCACGCGGTGCAGCCGTTCGACTTCAACTGCGCGGTGCCGAACAGCCGCGGGTTCATGCCGGGCAGGAGCGGATCCTCCGCCGCGTCCGTCGCGTCGGGCCGGCCGTTCTCGAAATACTCGGCGGTCACCTCGACGCGCTTCTCGACCTCGGTCGGGTGCACGCGGTGCTCGCGCCCCTCGCCGTCCTCGACGTCCTCGACATCGACGTGGTACGTGACCTCGCGGTCCCATTGGAAGCACCCGTCCGGCGCGTCGACCGTGAGCTTCGCGCGCGGCGCGGTGTTGCCGGCGATCACGCGCGTCGTCGTGCGCGTCGACTTGCCGGCGACGTCGGTCGCCGTGACCGCGACGTCGAACACGCCCGACGTGCGGAACACGTGCACCGGCCGCTCGCCGTCGTCCTCGATGCCGTCGCCGAAGTTCCAGTGGAAGCGGAGCGCGCGCGACGGATCCGGCGGCGCGTCGCCTTCCCACTCGGGGTCGCGCGAACCGTCGGTCGAGAACTTCACCGCGAGCGGCGAGCGCCCGTCCGACGGCGTGGCCGACGCGACGACGATCGGCGCGCGGTCGAACCCGCCGAAGCGCACGCGCAGGAGGCGGCCGTCCTGGTTCTCCCACCAGTTGGTCCCGTAGTCGAGGATCCACAGCGACCCGTCGCGCCCCATCTCCATGTCGATCGGATGGTGAACGGAGAGGTTGGCGAGGAAGCGATGCAGCGTGACGAAGCGGCGCTGGTCGTCGAGCACCACCACGAACACGTGCGTGCGGATCCAGTCGTAGAAGAACAGCACGCCGTCGAAGTACGGCGGCCACGTTCCCTTCAGCCTCGACTGCCGGCACACCGGCCCCGCCATCGCGTTGCGCCCGCCGTCGCCGAGCTCGGGGAAGCGATCGCTCTTCGAGTACGGGAAGAACAGGACCGGCCGCTCGGGCAGCGGCAGGTTCGTGATGCCGGTGTTGTTCGGTGAGTCGTTCACGATCCCGTCGGCGAAGCTCTTCCCAAACGCGCCGCTCGTGAAGTCCTTGTCGCGGTACGGGCGCCCGCCGCGGAAGTACGGCCAGCCGAAGTACGCCGCGTGGCGCGCCTGCACCAGGAGGTCGTAGCCGATCGGGTTGCCGTCGACGTCCGCGGCCGCGTCGGGTCCGACGTCGCCGTACCACACGTCGCCCGACTCGGGATCGATCGCGATGCGGTACGGGTTGCGGCAGCCCTTCACGAAGATCTCGGGGCGCGTCTTCGGCGTGCCTTTCGGCCAGAGGTTGCCGTCGGGGATCTCGATCGTCCCGTCGTCCTTCGGACGCACGCGGTTCACCGCGCCGCGCAGATCGTTCGAGTTGCCGGAGCTGCGCTGCGCGTCGAACTCCTTGCGACCGTCGCGCTCGTCGATCGGGCAGAGGCCGTCCGACTCGAACGGGTCGGTGTTGTCGCCGCACGACATGTACAGGCAGCCGTCGGGGCCGAACGCGAGCGAGCCGCCTTCGTGACACGTCTTGTGCTCGCGATCGGTGCGGACGTCGAGCAGGTCTTTCTGATCGGTCAATTCGCTGCCGACGAGCGTGAAGCGCGACAGCCGGTTCACGCTCGGTTCGAGCGGCGACCAGTACACGTAGATGAACTTGTTCACGTCGAAGCGCGGATCGATCGCGAGGCCGAGGCCGCCGCATTCGAGCGAGTGATCCTCGGACGCGGTCCGGCACGCGACCGCGAACTGGCGGATCGTCTCGATGCGCTGGTCCTTCGCGCGGAACCGCTTCAGCGCGCCCTCGCGCTGCAGGATCAGCACGTCGCCGTCCGGCAGCGGCGCGATCTCGATCGGGTCGGAGAGTCCTTCGACGACGGTCTCGATCGTGAAGCGATCGTCCTGCGGAAGGTAGTGGTCGGCGCGGCGCGGCGGCGCGGCGAGCACCTGGCGGATCCCCGCGCGCAGGTGCGCCTGCACGCGCGCGTCGTCGAACGTCGCCGCGCTCGCGCCGAGCGCCGTCGCGAACACGCGGCCCGAGTCGTACTCCTGCCGCCACGACAGCGCGCGGTCGCCGCTCTTCGCGAGCACCTCGACGCGCGGCGACAGGTCGGCGACGGTGAACGGCGCGTCGGTGAGCGGGGACTTGGCGGGGTCGGGCGTGCCGTCGGTCCACTCGATCACGAGCGGCGCGGAGGCAGCCTGCTCGACGTCGAGGCCGGATGCGAGCCGCCGATACCACGGCCACGCGTCGCCGTCGCTCGGCGCGGCGAGCGCCGCGTGCAGCGCGATCACGCCGCCGCCGGTCTCGACGAAGCGCTCGAACGCGCGCCGGCCGGCGTCGTCGAGCTTCCCGACCGCGGCATCGGGCAGCACGACGGCGGCGAACTCCGCGAGCTTCGCGTCGGTGATCGTCTTCGGATCGCTCGCGCGCTCGATGCGGAAGTCGCCCTCGGAAGCGAACCGGCCGAGGAGCGCGATCGACGCCTCGCGCGCGGCGTCCCCCTCGGTCGCCGCGCCGGCGAACACGAGAACGTGCGGCGGCTCTTGCGGCGGCGGCGCCTTCGAGCAGCTTTGGAGGGTGGAGACGAGGAGCGCGGCCGCGGCGCCGAGAAGTCGAAGTCGCATCGCGGCGCAGATGCTACCGCGTCAGAAGTCGTCCGCCTTCGTGTCGTAGGTCGCGATACCCGCGACGAAGTCGACGATCTCGTCCGGGTTGATCGAGAGGAACGCCATCACGAGCCCCGCGTGGAGAAACAGCCCGACGTCCCATTTGGGAAAGCGCCACAGTCCGCCCCATTTGTCATCGGCGAATCGCTTCGGTCGCCCAATGGCCTCCATCGGGCCGAGGGTTGCTCTCGCGTAGATGGCGGCTTGGAAAGCGCTCGCGAATCTCCCCAGCCATCCGATTCCGGCGTCGACTCCCGCAACGGCGCCGAGTCGGCCATAGCGCGTGAGGTTCAATTCGACACCGAAACCCGGCCCCGCTCCGACGCCGACATGCACCACGTCGACGAGATCGAGCAGTCGATTCGGGATGTAGAGCGCCGCGACGTGGCCGCCCGACTCCTGCGAGAACCCCGCACGATCGGAGATGAACGCATCCGCGTCGCCATCGCTGCGGCACGACGGGAGCGACGCGAGCACTGCAAGGACCGGGAACGCGAGAACACTGCGCAGCATGGAGCCTCCTTCCATTCACCAATGAGGCTCGCCAAGCTAGGCCGCGCGCCGGCGCGGGACAACGCGGCGCGCAACGGAGGGGGACGATGCTCGGTGCGCGCGGCGCGCGTCAACCGCCGAGGAGTTGCCGCGCGACGGTCACGTACGCGTTGCTCCACGCGTCCTCGCGGAGGAAGGATGTCGCGAGGCGCGGGTCGCCGATGAACGGCCGGCAGACCCACGCGAGTTGGATCGCGACGAACACGTAGAGCGCTGTCCACGCCACGCGCAGGACCGCGTGCTTCCGGTCGCGGCGGATCAACGCGCGGTAGAACTTCGCCGAGCCGAGGTGCCCGGCGAGCGTCGCGGCGGCGAACAGCGCGAACTCGACGCGCGTCGCGGCCTCCGGGCTCGTGAAGGTCGCGTACGCGACGAGGCTGAGCGGCGCGAACGACGCGAGCGCGAGCGCGACGACGGCCTGCGCCGCGAGCACCGCCCGGAGTGCGGCGTGGAAATCGTCGCGGAGCCCCGCGAGCGTGTTCAGCACGAAGAAGCTCGGCAACACGATCGCGCTGGTCCCGAGCAGGAGCAGCGGCACCTTCACGCCGGAGAACGCCATCTGCAGCGCGCGGCCGGCGAACGAGCCCATCACGGCGCCGTGCACGAATCCGCCGGCGACGACGATCGCGACGATGCGTCCGAACGGGACCGCGCGCTCGTCCGCGGCGAAGCGGCCTTCGGCGCGCAGGATCCCGTCGACGTCGGCGAGCGCCCGGCTCATCGGAACAGCGCTTGGATCGAGTGGAGGACCGCCGCGAAGAAGTTCGAGCCGCGCGGCCGGAACAACGCGAACCCGATCTCCGGATTGCCGATGAACGGCCGCAGGATCCACGCCATCTGCGCGCCGACGACGGCATAGATGACGACCCACACCCGGAAGATCTGTTGCGCGGGGACCGGCGCGCGCGCGCGGCGGCGCGGAAGTGGCGCGCCGGGCGGCGGTGCGTCGGCCGCGAGCGGCGGTTCCGATTCGGGCGGCGCCGGCTCCGCGACGCCGGCGAACACGTGGGCGAGCGCGCGCCGCAGGAACCGGAGCCCGACGAGCCCCGCGATCACGAAGAACGCGACGTTCAGCAGCACCATGAACGGGTAGCTGTCGGTCGACAGCGTGAAGAACGCGGTGACCGGGCCGAAGCTCGCGAGCAGCGCGAGGTCGACGAGGATCGCGATCGACAGGAGCCGCAGCGTCTCGAGCAGGCGCAGCCGCGAATCGAAGAGAGCGGAGAACACGTAGAGCGACGGCAGCGTGACGAACAGCGTGAGGAGGAACAGCAGCGGGACCTTCACGACCGTCGCGGCGAACTGCGCGACGCTCGGCTCGGGACGCAAGAGCGCGAAGAGCCCCATGAACGCGCCGTACGCGCAGCCGAGTGCGAACGCGGCGCCGACGATCGGCCGCACCGGCGCCACGATCCGCCCGCTCGCGAGGTCATCGTTCCGCGTGAAGTGGCCGCGCAGCGTCCCGTCGATCGTGCGCAGGATCTCCCCGAAGCGCGTCATCGTAATCTCCATCGCAAATGACTTTGCGGCGGAAAGTATCGGCGCGCGGTCGACGCGTCAACGGTTCGATCGGTCGATGGTGGCCGAGCGGCCCGGTCAGTCGAGCTCGGCCATCGCCTCGCGGAGCTTGTCCGCGCCCGGGCGGAGCTGCGACTCGGGCAGCCACGCGAGCGGCGTCTCGGTGAGGTTCAGCGCCTCGTGAAACGCGCGGCTCTCCGGGTTCACGTAGAGCAGGCCGGTGAGCACCTTGCCCTCGACGCGTCCGTCCTCGATCGCCTTCAGCGCTCCGACCTTGCTGGTCGGGTCGTAGTCGAGCGAGAGCTTCTTCAAGGTGATGTGCGAGCCGTCGTGCAGCTTCACGTCGCGCGTGGTGCCCGGGTCGAAGTCGACCTCGATGTTGTCGGCGAACGGCACGAAGCCGAGCTCGTGCAGCGGGACGTCGTGCGTCTTCGTGTAGTCGTAGCTCTTGGTCGAGCCCTCGTGGTCGTTGAACGTCACGCACGGCGACACGACGTCGAGCAGCGCCATCCCGCTGTGCGAGATCGCCGCCTTGATCATCGGCACGAGCTGCTTGCGGTCGCCGGAGAACGAGCGCCCGACGAAGTCGCAGCCGAGCTGGATCGCGAGCGCGGCGACGTCGATCGAGTCCATCTCGTTCTTGTCGCCGTGCTTCAGCACCGAGCCGACGTCGGCCGTCGCGGAGAACTGGCCCTTGGTCAGGCCATACACGCCGTTGTTCTCGACGATGTACACGCAGCGGATATTGCGCCGCACCATGTGGCAGAACTGGCCGAGGCCGATCGACGCGGTGTCGCCGTCGCCGGAGACGCCGATCAGGTGCAGCG
>CAZBOK010000163.1:0-9744 GCA_964493525.1 uncultured Phycisphaeraceae bacterium
CCTCGACGGCGGGGCGCCGGGGATCCACTTCTACACGCTGAACAAGAGCAGCGCGACGCGCCGCATCTTCGAGAACCTGCGCGCGCTCGGACGCGCCGGATCGGACCCGTCGCCGCGTCCCCTATGATCGACCGCCCCTCCGGAGGCGATCGACATGGCGGACCCCGAGATCAACTCGGTGCTGAAGGAAGCGCGGTGCTTCGCGCCGTCGCCGGAGTTCGCGCGCGCGGCGCACGTGAAGTCGATGGACGAGTACCGCGCGATGCACCGGCGGTCGATCGAGGACCCCGAGGGGTTCTTCGGTGAGGTCGCGCGCGGGTTCCACTGGTTCGAGCCGTGGTCGCGCGTGCTCGAGTGGAAGCCGCCGCACGCGAAGTGGTTCGTCGGCGGCAAGACGAACATCTCCTACAACTGCCTCGACCGTCATCTCGCGGGACCGCGCCGCCACAAAGCCGCGCTGATCTGGGAAGGCGAGCCGGGCGACCAACGCACGCTGACCTACCAGCAACTGCACTCCGAGGTGTGTCGGTTCGCCAACGTGCTCGCGTCGCTCGGCCTCGTCGCCGGCGATCGCGTGGCGATCTACATGCCGATGATCCCGGAGCTGCCGATCGCGCTGCTCGCGTGCGCGCGGCTCGGCATCGCGCATTCCGTGGTGTTCGGGGGATTCTCGGCGGAGGCGTTGCGCGAGCGGATCCAGGACGCGTCGGCGCGCGCGGTCATCACCGCGGACGGCGGCTGGCGCAAGGGCGCGCAGATGGCGTTGAAGCCACAGGTCGACGCGGCGGTCGCGGACTGTCCGACGATCGCGAGCGTGCTCGTGGTGCGGCGCACCGGCCAGGAGGTCGCGTGGAACGCGACCCGCGACCACTGGTACCACGAGCTCGCCGCGAAGCAGTCGGACCGCTGTCCCGCTCCCGCGCTCGACGCGGAACAGCTCCTCTTCACGCTGTACACCTCGGGCACGACCGGCAAGCCGAAGGGCATCGTCCACACGACGGGTGGATACATGGTCGGCGCCGCGCTCTCGGCGCGCTACGTGTTCGATCTGAAGGACGAGGACACGTTCTGGTGCACCGCGGACGTCGGGTGGGTCACGGGCCACACGTATCTCACCTACGGGCCGCTCCTGAACGGCGCGACGGCGCTGATGTACGAAGGCGTCCCGAACGTCCCGCACCCCGGCCGCTTCTGGGAGATGATCGAGCGGCACCGCGTCACGATCTTCTACACCGCGCCGACCGCGATCCGGACGTTCGTGCGCTGGGGCGACGAGCATCCGAAGCGGTTCGATCTCTCGTCGCTGCGGCTGCTCGGCACCGTCGGCGAGCCGATCAATCCGGAAGCGTGGATGTGGTACCAGCGCACGATCGGCGGCGGCCGCTGCCCGATCGTCGACACGTGGTGGCAGACCGAGACCGGCAGCATCATGATCACGCCGCTGCCCGGCGCGATCCCGACCAAGCCCGGCTCCGCGACGCTGCCGTTCTTCGGAGTCGACGCGGACGTCGTGGACGGCCAAGGCCGTTCGACGAAGCCGAACGAGGGCGGGTACCTCGTCATCAAGAAGCCGTGGCCGTCGATGCTCCGCACCATCTTCAACAACGACGAGCGCTACGTGCAGGGGTACTGGTCGCGCTTCCCGGGCATGTACTTCGCCGGCGACGGCGCCCGCCGCGACGAGGACGGGTACTTCTGGATCATGGGGCGCGTCGACGACGTGATCAACGTGTCGGGCCATCGGCTCTCCACGATGGAAGTCGAGTCGGCGCTCGTCTCGCATCCGAAGGTCGCCGAGGCGGCGGTGGTGGGGCGGCCGGACGACCTGAAGGGCCAGGCGATCGCCGCGTTCGTCACGCCGAAGGCGGGCGTGAAGGCCGACGACGCGCTGCGCGCGGAGTTGAAGCACCACGTCGACCGCGAGATCGGCGCGCTCGCGCGGCCGGACGACATCCGCTTCACCGAAGCGCTGCCGAAAACGCGGTCGGGGAAGATCATGCGCCGGCTCCTGCGCGACGTCGCCGCCGGCAAGGAGACCGTGGGCGACACGACGACGCTCGAGGACTACTCGGTGATCGCGCGACTCCGTCAGGACGAGGAGTAGGTCGGCGCCGTGCGAGTCCCGCGACCCATCACCGGCGCGCTGCCGTTCCTGCCCACGTCCGCCGCGGAGATCGCGCGACTGGGTTGGGATGTGCCCGACGTCGTGTTCGTCACCGGCGACGCGTACGTCGATCATCCGTCGTTCGCGATGGCGCTGCTCGGTCGCGTGCTGGAGGCCGCCGGGTTCAAGGTCGCGATCCTCGCGCAGCCGCAGTGGAAGGATGCGAGCGCGTTCCGCGCGCTCGGCCGGCCGCGGCTCTGCTTCGCGGTGAGCGCCGGCAACATGGATTCGATGTTGAACCGGTACACCGCGCAGAAGAAGCCGCGCTCGGACGACGCGTACTCGCCGGGAGGGAAGGGCGGCACGCGCCCGGATCGCGCGACCAACGTGTATGCGCAGCGGTGCCGCGAAGCGTTCCCGGGCGTGCCGGTGATCGCGGGCGGAGTCGAGGCCAGCCTCCGGCGGTTCGCGCACTACGACTACTGGAGTGACACCGTCAAACCGTCGATCCTCGCGACGTCGAAGGCCGACCTCGTCGTGTTCGGCATGGGCGAGGCGCCGATCGTCGAGATCGCGCGACGCCTCGACCGCGGCGAGCCGATCGCGGCGTGCCGCGACCTGCGCGGCGTCGCGTACCTGCTCGGCGAATCGGCGCCGCCGCCGGAGCCGGCGATCGAGCTGCCGTCGTTCGAGGATGTCTCATCCGACAAGGTCGCGTTCGCGACCGCGACGCGCTTCATCCATCGCGAGTCGAACCCGCTGAACGCGAGCCGGCTGATCCAGCGCCACGGCGCGCGCTGCGTGGTGCAGAACCCGCCGGACCTGCCGCTCGCGCAGGACGAGATGGACGCGATCTACGGCCTCTCGTTTGCCCGCCGCCCGCATCCGAGCTACAGCGCGCCGATCCCCGCCTTCGAGATGATGCGGACCTCCGTGACGCTGATGCGCGGCTGCTTCGGCGGCTGCACGTTCTGCTCGATCACGACGCACCAGGGGCGCATCATCCAGTCGCGGTCGAAGGAGTCGGTGCTCGGCGAGCTGAAGCAGATCGCGGCCGAGCCGTCGTTCACCGGCACCGTGTCCGACATCGGCGGACCGACCGCGAACATGTACCGCATGCGCTGCACGCGGCCCGACGTCGAGTCGAAGTGCCGGCGGCTGTCGTGCGTGCATCCGACCGTGTGCAAGCTGCTGGGCACCGACCACGCACCGCTGATCGACCTCATGAAGTCCGCGCGCGCGGTGAAGGGCGTGAAGAAGGTGCACGTCGCGTCCGGCGTGCGGATGGACCTCGCGCGCCGGAGTCCCGAGTACCTCGACGAGCTCGCGGCGCACCACGTCGGCGGCCACTTGAAGGTCGCGCCGGAGCACGTCGACGAGACCGTCCTCGACCTGATGAAGAAGCCGTCGGCCACCGAGTTCGCGGGGTTCAAGCGCGCGTTCGACGCGGCCAGCAAACGCGCCGGCAAGGAGCAGTACCTCGTTCCGTACTTCATCGCGTCGCACCCGGGCTCGACGGTCGAGGCGATGATCGAGCTCGCGCTCTTCTTGAAGCGGAACGGCTACCGGCCGCGCCAGGTGCAGGACTTCATCCCGGCGCCGCTCGATGTCGCGACCTGCATGTATCACACCGGTCTCGACCCGATGACCATGAAGCCGGTGCCGGTCGTGAAGAAGCTGCGCGAGCGGCAGTGGCAGCGCGCGCTGATGCAGTTCTTCAAGCCGGAGAACTGGTTCCTGGTGCGCGAGGCTCTGCTGAAAGCGGGGCGGCGCGACCTGATCGGCGACGGATGCGACGCGCTCATCCCGGCGACGCCGCCGGATGCCGCGGTCGCGGCGCGCCGGACGCGCGCGGTGAAGGAGTACGGCTCCCTCGTGCACGACGTGAACCGGAGCTGGGACGCGTTCACCGGCCAGAGCGACGCGGGCGGCGAGAAGCGCTCGGTCGGCTACCGCCCGGGGCGCAAAGGCTTCACGCCGAACGCTCGCCCGCGGCGTCGCGATTGAGTCGGATCTTCTCGAGCGCCCACGCCGCGTGCTCGCGGACGCCGGCGTCCGCGTGATCGAGGTAGCGGCGCACGAGCGGCGCGGAGTCCGCCCGCGCGCGATTGCCGATCGCCGTGAGGCAGTTGCGGATGAGACCCGCCTTGCCCGCGCGCTGGATCGCGTAGCGGCCGAACGATCGTCGGAACCCGCGCTCCGCGCGCGTGAGCGCCTCCTCGGGCGAGAGATCTCTGAGCTCCGGCGCGAGCGGCAGCAGGCGGTCGCCGTCGGCGGTCTTCGGCGGCCCGAACGGGCACGCGGTCAGGCAGTCGTCGCAGCCGAACACGCGCAGGCCCTGCTTCTCGCGCATCTCCACCGGCACCGCGCCGCGGTGTTCGATCGTCCAGTAGGACAGGCAGCGGCGCGCATCGAGCACGAACGGCTGGACGAACGCGCCGGTCGGGCACGCATCGAGGCAACGCGTGCACGTCCCGCAGCGCGGTTTCTCCGGCGCGTCGGGCGGCAGATCGATCGAGAGCAGGAGGCAGCCGAGCATCGTCCACGGGCCGTCCTCGATCGAGAGCAGGAGCGTGTTCTTGCCGATGAAGCCGACGCCCGCGAGCGCCGCCGCCTGCCGCTCGAGCAGCGGCTTGGTGTCGACGCACACGAGTCCGCTCGTTCCGGGCGCGCGCGCGCGCGCGAGGGCGAGCACGTCCTCCAGCGCTGCCGAGAGTCGGCCGTGATAGTCCTCGCGCCGCGCGTAGGCGGCGACGCCCGCGTCGTCGCCGGAGTTCGGCGAGTACGGCGCTGCGCCGACGAGGATCGTGCGCGCGCCGGGGAGCAGATCGGTCGCGCGCGCGCGGCGTGGGCCGGCCTTCGCGAGGTAGCGCATCCCGGCGTGATGGCCGCGGGCGAGCCACTCCGCGAAGCGGCCGTCCGGATCGAGATCGACGTCGGCACGGCAGAATCCAACGCGCCGGAAGCCGAGCGCGAGGGCGCGCGCGCGCAGCTCCTCACGGATCGTCGCCGAGTCGAGCGCGCGTTCATCCGTCGTCGTCACGGGCGCCATGCTAGGCGCGCGGGTCGGCGGGCCGCGTCGATAGACTCGCGGGCGATGCTCGCTTCCGTCCTCTTCGCCGCGCTCTGCATCGCGTCGCCGCCCGCGGCGGATGTTCCGATCGTCGCGGGACACGTCGTGTTCGCGAGCGTGGTCCGCATCGAGGAGCGCGCTGCCGAGCTGTACGCGGCGCTCGGAATGGACGGCCTCTTCGACCCCGCCTGGATCGCCGCCGACTTCGCCGCGGGCTGGCCCGCGAACGACTTGACCGGCCTCGACCGCACCGCGCCGGTGGGCCGCGTCCTGCTCGTCGACTCGGTCGGCCGCGTCTCGGCCGCGCCGTTCGCGCGCATCGTGGACGCGCGCGGATTCGAGTCCGCGCTCGCCGCGGCGGGATGGAAGCGCGATCCGGGGTCGACCGAGCGGATCGTCGGCGCCGACGCGCGCGAACGCTTCCTCGTGACGCTCGCGTCGGGCGAGACGGCCGTGGCGGCCGACGCGGGGGAGGCGGACGTGCTGCGCGCGCTCCGGCTGCCGGCCGACCTCGCCGCCGGCGCGGCGCCGTGCGACGCGCGGGTGCACCTCGACGGCGCGGCCGCGTTGCCGCGCGTCCTCCCGGTCGTGCGCACCGCGGTCGACCTCGCGATCTCGTGGAGCCGCATGAAAGAGATGATGTCGCTGTCGGCGCGCCCGGCCGATCCGGAACACCCGCGCGTCGCGCCCTCCGAGATCCTGGCGCGCTGCGTCCCGCCGGCGCTCGCGCTCGTCGGCGATTGGCGCGCGTTCGATTGCGACGTGACATTGGGCCCGGATGCGGTGACCATCCGCGCGGAGGTCGCGATGCAGCCGCGGTCGAAGAGCGCGGAGTTCGTGCGGACGCTGGTCGATGACTCGCTCCCGGAGCTCGTCCCTCCTCCGGAAGGAGCGCGGCTCGCGATCGCGTCGACCGGCGACGGCGCCGCGCTGGCGGACCTGCTCGCGGCGAGCGGAGTCTGCGCCGCGGCGTCGCCGCTCCCAACGGCGCTGCGCGCGTCGGCGGGCGGCATCTATCTCGTCGTGCCGGGCGCGAACGCGGCGGAGCGGCCGTGGGCGCTCGATCTGCCGCGACCCGCAGGGACGATTCGAGCCGCCGGCACGTTCGCGGCCGCGATCGGCCCGCTCCTCGGCTCCGCGGACGGATGCGAGAGCGACGCACCGGTCGTCTCCGGCGTCGTGCACGCAAACGGCGAGACGCTGCGCGCTAACCTGCGACTCGCGCACGCGGATCTCCGCCGGCTCGTCCCGAACGCGAGGGTCAAGTGAAGTCGATGCACGTCGTGCTTCTGATCGCTCTCGGCGCCGGAGGGGGAGCATGCCGCCCGCCCGCGTCCGCCCCGTCGCCGTTCGCGCCGGACGGGCGCCTCGACGTGCCGGGCGTCATCGCCGTGGTGCGGGTGAACGCGCCGTTCGAGCAAGCAGACGCGAACATCGACTGGTTCGTCCTGGACGCCGAGCGATTCGGCGGGCGCGTCGCGGCGGTGATCTCCGGCGAAGGACGCGAGCGGGCGCTCGCACGCATGCAGGAGGAGAAGCTCCTCGAGGCCGTTCCCGGCGAAGTCGGCGCGTTCCGTATGAACCTCCCGGCCATCGCGACGCCGGCCGGCCTGATGCCGCTGGGCGGCAAGGAGGCGCGTGCAGCGGAAGCGATCGCGTCCTCCGCCGCATCGAACACGCTGCGGCGCTTCGATCGCGCCGACACCATCGCGCTGCTTCCGACGGTCGACCTGAGCGAGATCGCGTTCTCGATCGAGGACGCGATCCGGGATGCGGACGTGGCCGGCCAGACGTTCGTCGTCGCGATCGACGGCCGCGAAGTGGCGCGGCTCCTCGACCACGACGTCATGCCGAAGCTGCGCTCCGCGAGCGCGATGATGCAGATGCTCGGGCATTCCGGTCCGGGCGAAGACACGCTGAACGCGCTCGAGGCGGTGCGCCGCCTGCCCGTCGATCTCGAGCGCTGGACCATCCGCGTGCGCATGGGCGAGGATCGCGTCGACTTCGAATCGCGCATGGAAGCGGTCGCGAACTCTCCCACCGCCGCGGTGCTCGCGGCGCTCCGGCCCATCACCGGCGAATGGCCGGAGTCGGAACTGCACATCGCGTTCGACCCTGCGGCGCTCGCGGCGGCGCTGGAGGGTGAGGCGGCCGCGATCCCCGGCGATGCATCCGGCGCCGGCGAGGTGCAGGATTTCCTCGCGAGCGCCGCGCGCGTCCTGCGCGAGACCGGCGTCGATCGCATCACCGAGACCGGCGCGCACCTCGGAGCGGGAGTCGACCCCGCCGTCGCCGCGCGCGCGATCCGCGAGTTCGGTGCGCGTCTGTTCCGACTGGACCCGGCGTTCATCGCGGATCCTCCCCGGTTCGAGAACGGCTGGTTGTTCTTCCGCGACGCGCGCTCGTTCACGCCCGCGACGACCGCGACGGAGGACGTGCTGGCGATCACGATCCCCGGCGACGCCGGCGGCCGGATCGCCGCGCAGCGCATCGATCGGGGCATCGTGATCCGCGGCGGCGGCTCCGTGCACTGACCGGTCATCCTGTCGCGCGGATCGGGAGCGAGCGCGATCAAACTGTCGCCTTGGGCGCCGTGAGTGCGGCGAATCCCCCGGCACCGCTCTTGCGGTAAGCGCGAACCCGGCAGTTCGAGAGGAGGTGGCCGTGCGATTCGACCGGTTCACGATCAAGTCCCAGGAGGCGCTCCAGGAAGCGCAGTCGCTCGCCGCGAACCGCGGCAACCCGGAGATCGACACGGCGCACCTCGCGGTCGCGTTGCTCGGGCAGTCCGAGGGGGTCGTCGCGCCGCTCCTGAAGAAGCTCGGCGTCGACCTGCGGTCGCTCTCCGTCGACCTGAACGCGGCGCTCGACAAGCTGCCGCGCGCGAGCGGCGCCGGGCTCAACCTCGCGATGTCGCGCGGGCTCAACCGCGTCCTCGAAGTCGCGTTCGACGAAGCGAGTGCGCTCAAGGACGAGTACGTCTCGACCGAGCACCTCCTGCTCGCGTCGGTCGCTGCCAAGGAGTCGTCCGTGCGCGAGCTGTTCGCTCGCCGCGGCGCCACGCGTGACGCGCTCCTGAAAGCGCTGGTCGAGGTGCGCGGAACCCAACGCGTCGAGGACCAGAACCCGGAGGGCAAGTACCGCGCGCTCGAGAAGTACACCCGCGACCTCACCGAGCAGGCGCGGCGCGGCAAGCTCGACCCCGTGATCGGACGCGACGAGGAGATCCGACGCGTGATGCAGGTGTTGTCGCGACGAACGAAGAACAACCCGGTGCTGATCGGCGAGCCGGGCGTCGGCAAGACGGCGATCGCCGAAGGCCTGGCGCGGCGCATCATCGAAGGCGACGTCCCGGAGGGGCTGAAGAACAAGCGCGTGCTGTCGCTCGACCTCGGAGCGCTCGTCGCGGGCACCAAGTTCCGCGGCGAGTTCGAGGAACGCATGAAGGCGGTGCTGAAGGAAGTGCAGGCGGCCGAAGGCGAGCTGATCCTCTTCATCGACGAGCTGCACACGCTGGTCGGCGCCGGCGCCGCGGAGGGTGCGGCCGATGCGGCGAACCTCCTGAAACCGGCGCTCGCGCGCGGCGAGCTGCGCTGCATCGGCGCGACGACGCTCGACGAGTACCGCAAGCACGTCGAGAAGGACGCGGCGCTCGAGCGGCGCTTCCAGCCCGTCTTCGTCGGCGAGCCGTCGGTCGAGGATTCGATCGCGATCCTGCGCGGGTTGAAGGAGCGGTACGAGGTTCACCACGGCGTCCGCATCAAGGACGAGGCGTTGGTCGCCGCCGCGCGGTTGTCGCATCGATACATCAGCGACCGCTTCTTGCCCGACAAGGCGATCGACCTCGTCGACGAAGCGGCGTCGAAGCTGCGCATCGAGATCGACTCGCTGCCGGCCGAGCTCGACGAGATCGAGCGGCGGTCGCGGCAACTCGAGGTCGAGAAGCAGGCGCTGAAGAAGGAGACGGATCGCGGCGCGCGCGAACGACTCGAGCGGATCGAGAAGGAGCTCGCCGACCTGCGGGAGCGGGGCTCGGGAATGAAGGCGCGCTGGACGGCGGAGAAGTCCGCGATCGCGGAACAGCGCGCGCTGAAGGAGAAGATCGAATCCGCGAAGGCCGAGGCCGCCCGTTTGGAGCGCGGCGGCAATCTCGAAAAGGTCGCCGAGCTGCGCTACGGCACGCTGCCCGGACTCGAGAAGCAGCTCGCGGAGCAGCAGCGGAAGCTCGCCGAAGTGCAGAAGGACGGCGCGCTGCTGAAGGAAGAGGTGGGCGAGTCGGACATCGCGGCGATCGTCGGGAAGTGGACCGGCATCCCGGTGTCACGCCTTCTCGAGAGCGAGCGGGATCGGCTCCTGCACGCCGAAGCCGAACTGCAGCGGCGCGTCGTCGGTCAGGACGACGCCGTGCGCGCCGTTGCGAACGCGGTGCGTCGCGCTCGGTCGGGGTTGCAGGATCCGAACCGGCCGATCGGCTCGTTCATCTTCCTCGGCCCGACCGGCGTCGGAAAGACGGAGCTCGCGCGGGCGCTCGCGCAGTTCCTGTTCGACGACGAGCGTGCGCTCGTGC
>CAZBOK010000164.1:0-9729 GCA_964493525.1 uncultured Phycisphaeraceae bacterium
CGTGACCGCGAGCATCGGGATCACGACGTCGAAGCAGGTGAAGAACGTGCGGATCACCCACGGTCGGAAGCGGAACTCCGCGCCCCAGATGTCGCGCGGCGCCGGGCGCTCGTGGATCTCCTTGCGGAGCAGGTCGAGGTAGCCGTAGAGGCGCTTCACCGCGGGGTTCTCGAAGCGCCGTTCGTTCATCACGATCTTCTTCGCGAACAGCAGCATCGGGAGATCGCGCAGCCCGACGAGCAGGAGCCACGACACCGAGCACAGCGCGCCCGCCGCGATCACCCACGCGTTGCCGGTGTCGCGATAGAGGCCGACGCCGATGCCGAGGAACGCCATTCCTTTGGTCACGAGGTGATGCAGGTAGTCGACGCCGGCCCAACGGAACGAGTCGATGCCGCGGTAGCGCGCCATCTCCCCGTCGACGCAGTCGAGCACGTACGACATCGTGAGCGACACGAGCCCGGCGAGCAGGAACGGCCCGCCGAACGACGCGAGGATCCAGCCGAGGAGCCCGGTCAGGACCATCAGGCTCGACGCGAACGAAGCGGTGAGGCCGAGCGAGAGGAAGAGGCGCGTGAAGTAGATCGAGAACCGCCAGCCGTAGAGGCTGCCGGTGAGATCGTTGTACATGCGCACCGGATCCTGGCAGCGGCGGCGCAACTCGGGGATGGATTCGATCGGGGCGCGGTTCGTCATCGATTCACGGGACTCGTTCGCATCTTCATCGGGTGCACGGGGCGTGTCAATTGCGCCGAAATCGGACCGCAAGGCGCTGCGGTCCGACGCGGAGCGGGATGTTCAAGAACGGATGGCCTGCGACGACTTCCCGCGTCGCGGTCGGGGCGGCGACGCCGGGATCGTAGCTGACGAGGTCGGTCGCGTCGCGCGGGCCGAGCGGGACGAGCAGCGCGAGGCCGGGTGCCGGCGCGGTCACGTCGACCCGCAGCTCGCGCTGCCCCGCGTCCGAACGACCGCTCTTCACCGAAGCGCCGCGGCGCGCGGACCAGAACGCGAGCAGCTCCTGCATCGTCATCGACGCGTGGCCGGTCGAGAGCGCGATGTTCCGCACGTGCTCGATCAGCGCGGGGTCCGTCGGCGTCTTGAGCACGCTGGGCGGATGGAAGATCGACACCAGCGCGCCGCGATGGCGCGCCGCGTTCGCCGCGAACAAACGGTCGAAGTATGCCGCGTCCGCGCCGCCCCAATCCTCCTGCGACTCGAACGGCAGCTCGAGGATCGGCAGCGGCAGCCCGTTCCGATCGAGCGCCCGGTACGGACGCGCCGAGCCGAACAGGTAGCCGCGGCCCTTGTTCGCGCCGAACGTGGAGTCGAGCGCCACGCCGCCCGCCGCGAGGATGCGGAACGTCTCGGACCAGTGCGGCCGCAACTGCAGCATGTGGTCGCGGTTCACGCGCCGCTCGTCCGCCGCGGGCGCGATGCGCTCGAACCACTCGAGCTGTTCCGCGAGCGGTGCGATCCACTGCACCGGCTCGATCTTCCAGAACCCGTGCGGCGTCCCGAGCTGCCACCAGTGCAGCGCGAGCGCGCCGCCCTGCGCGCGGATCGCGTCGGGGTAAGCCGCCGCGGTCGGCCAGTCCGACGGCCCGTCGGTGATGCGCGGGTTCGCGACGACGAAGTGCGTGCTCCGGATCCCCGCGCGATGATCGGCCGCGGCGAGGTCGACCATCGCCTTGCCGCCGCGCAGGTCTTCGTCGTGCGTCATCAGGAACACGCCGCGCGAGCCGGCCGGGAACCACGCGAGCCGCGGGATCGGCAGGAGGTCGGTGTCGGCGGGCGGGTCGAGCAGCGCGGCGAGCGCGTGCATCCACACGTCGACGAACGGCGACTCGTTCTCACGCAGGCGCGCGTCTTCGACGAGATCGTCCGGCTCGATGATGTCGGGGTAGTCGCCGTGCCGCTCGCGCAGCGTGAAGTCGTCGTCGGTCGGCGCGCCGAGCAGCGCGGTCGCGAACAGGCGGCCGAGCGGCAGCGCGCTCGAGACGACGCGGCCCTGCGGGAAGTTGCGGTCGAAGAAGAGCGGCGGGCTCGTCTTCGACGCGACCTTGGTGAGGAAGTCGCTCGGGACCAGCGCCGACACCTGCGCGGGTCGCGGCCACGCCGCCGCGGCGACGGCGGCGCGATCTTCGTCCGCGATCACCACGCCCGCGGGCAGCACGTCTCCCGCCGGGCACGGCGCCGTGGTCGCGCCGTCTTCAAGCTTCAGCCCCGCGACGCGCAATCGGAACTCGCCCCACCCGACGCCGTCCGCCGGAGCATCGACGAACACCGTCGCGTTCTTGTTCGCGCCCGCGGTGATGCGTTCGAGCACCTCGCCGTCGACGCTGGACGTGATGACGATCAGCCGGCCGGGCACCGCGGTGATCGGCGGGTTTGCGACGTCGAGCACCTCGACCGGTCCGAACTCGGCTTCCAGCGGCGCGAGCCAGCCGAACGAGAAGTCGAGCCCCGCGAACGACCCGGCAGCCGCAGAATCCGCGATCCGACTCGAATCGACCACGAGGAGGACGTCGGCCGAACGCGCGCCGAGCCGCTCCGGAATCGCGCCCGAGGCCGCCGCTTCGACCGGCAGCCCGCCGATCGTGACCGGGTGCTGATCGAACCAGCGCAGGAGCCCGAGGCCGAGGACGGCCAGAACGGCGCAAAGGGCGGCGAACAACGTCAGGCGTCGCGGGCGAGTCACCGTTCTCCGGGGTACACTTCCCGACCTGTTCGAACCGTCGGAAGCCACCGAAGGACACCAAACCAAAGTGCGCCCCTCGATTCCACACCCGCTGTGCGTCGTGCTCGCGTTCTCCGCCCTCGCCCCCCTCGCCTCCGCCACCGTCGGCGACCTCGTCACGCTCAAGGCGCCGTTCGTGTGCACTTCGCGGACGTCGTACACCCAGAAGCAACCCTGGGTCGCGATGCGCGACGACGGCTCGTTCGTCGTGATCTACGCGCAGGGCGACATGTATGCGCGCCGCTTCGACAAGGACGGCAACCCGCTCGGCCCGGACGTCGTGCTGAACCCGACGATCAACGCGAACGAGCAGGACGAGGGGTACATCTCGATGAACCGCTTCACGGGCGAGTACTGCGTCACGTGGAGCGATCGGCAGGGGAACGACGGCTTCCAGATGGGCTGCGGCGCGCGGTTCTTCCACGCCGACGGCACGCCGTTCGGCCCGGAACAGATCATCAACACGACCTGGAACTTCTCGCAGTTCGAGCCGCACTGCGCAGCGTCCGTCGGCGGTCGGGTGCTGACGGCGTGGTCGGACGCCGGCATCGACGGCTCGTGCGGCGTCGTCGCGCGCCTCTTCGACAAGACGGGCGTCCCTCTCAGCGGCGAAGTCCTGGTCAACACGCCGGACGGCAAGACTCAGATCGACCCGTCAGTCGCGTGCGACCTCGCGGGCAACTTCGTCGTCGCGTTCGTCGACGCGAGCGGCAAGACCGGCGAACCGCGCGACATCCTCGCGCGTCGCTTCGACGCGAACCTGAACCCGCTCGGCCTGCAGTTCCTGGTCAACAGCGACTCGACCGGACTGCAACGCGAGCCGGACATCGCGATGGACGCGGCGGGCGATTTCGTGGTCGTCTGGCAGGACGAGAGCGGCGTCGACGGCTCGGGCTTCGGCGTGTTCGGCCGTCGCTTCGACAAGAACGGCGTCGGCCAAGGGCCGCAGTTCGTCATCTCGGTGACCACCGCGGGCGACCAGAAGGATCCCTCGGTCGCGATGGACTACGTCGGCAACTTCGTGTGCACGTGGGAGGACAACTCCTCGGGCAACTACGACGTGAAGATCCGCCGCTTCGACCGCTTCGGCGTGCCGCTCTCCGGCGACCTCACGATGAACACGATCCTCGGCGGCGACCAGCAGTACGCGAAGACCGCGATGTCGCAGTCGGGCCAGCGTCTCTTCCCGATCTGGATCGACCACAACGCCGACGACGACTACGGCACTCTGCTCGAGCTGAAGATCCTCGAAGCGAACCCGCCGCTCACGGTCGGCGTCACCTCGACCCTGTCGATGGAGCTGCCGGGCGAGGGCGGGATGCCGTACGTGCTGCTCGCCGCGCTCTCGACGTCGCCGGCGATCCCGGTCGGTCTCGACCGCGTGTTCCGGCTCGCGCCCGACGCGCTGTTCCAGTTCTTCGCGGCGTTCCCCAGCAGCTCGCTCGGCTCCGGCTACGCGGGCGTCCTCGATGCGCAGGGCCGCGCGAGCGCGACGTTCGTCACGCCGAATCAGCCGTCGTTGATCAACCTGCCGCTCTACTTCGCGCCGGCGACGCTCGACCCCGCCTCGCCGACCGGTGTCGCCGGGCTGTACGACCCGGTGAAGCTCGTCATCCAGTGACGTCGGTGCGGGTCGCGGCGAGCGCGCTCGCCGCGATCGTTCGCACCGCGCGCAGGTCGAGTTTCCCGGTGCCGAGCATCGGGAACGCGTCGACCGGCACGAACGCGTCCGCGCGCGGGAGGAAGAGGTTCGGCAACCCCGATCCGGCGAGCTGATCGAGGATCGCGCCGATCTCCTCGCGCGGCACGCGCGACAGGACCGCGAGACGCTCGCCCTTCTTCTCGTCCGGAACCGCCGTCACGACGAACCACGGTCCGCCGGTGCGGCCGCGCGCCGCGGCGGCCGCGTTCAGCGCGTCCTCCACCTTGCCGTGCGGCACCATCTCGCCGCCGATCTTCGAGAAGCGCGAGAGTCGATCGGTCACGCGCACCCAGCCGTCCGCGTCGACGATGCCGAGGTCGCCGGTCACGTACCACCCGTCCTTCAGCGCGGCGCGCGTGAGGTCTTCGCGACCGAGGTAGCCCTGCATCACGTTCGGTCCGCGCACGATCAGGAGGCCTTCTTCGCCCGGCTCGCGCGGCGCGAACGTCTCCGGGTCGACGACGGCGACGCGGACGCCGGGCAACGCCGGACCGATGAAGCCGGCCTTGCGTCCCGGTTGGAAGAAGCCGGGAGCGCGGAACGACGGCACGCCCGCGGCGATGACCGGAGAGCACTCGGTGGCGCCGTACCCCTCGTACGGGCGAATGCCGAACTGCTCCTCGAACGCGTCCGCGAGCGCGTCGGTCAGGCGCTCGGCGCCCGCCATCACGATGCGCAGCGACCCGAATTGGTCCGAGGTGCACCGGCGCAGGTAGAGAGCGAGGAACGTCGGCGTCGCGAGCAGCATCGTCACGCGGAACCGGAGCACGAGTCGACCGACCGCGGCGGCGTCGAGCGGGTTCGGATGGAACACGAGCGCGGCGCCGGAGTGGAGCGAGAACCAGAGCGACAGGTATCCGAACGAATGGAACAGCGGGAGGATGCCGAGCACGCGGTCGTCCTTGCGGACGCGGAAGACCTGCGCGACCGCGGCGACGTTCGAGTCGAGGTTCGAGTGCGCGAGCATCACTCCTTTCGGTTCGGCGGAGCTGCCGCTCGAGAACAGGATGGCCGCCACGTCCGACGGCGTCGCGCGCTTCGTCGCGCCGCACGCGCGCTCGAGCCATCGCGACGGCGCGAGCGCGGCGAGGAGCCCGGCGACGAAGCGATCCCGACCGCCGATCGAGCCGAGCACCTCCGCGATGTCGATCACCGTGACGCTCGCCGGGAGCGCGACCTTCACCTGCTCGAGGAACGGCCGGCTCGTGATGACGAACGCGAGCGCGGACTGGCGAACGGCGGATTCGAGCGCGCTCGGACCGACGGTGAAGTTGAGGTTGACCGCGACGCGACCCGACAACGTCACGGCGAGGTTCGCGAGCGCGCCGGCCGTCGACGGCGGCAGGAGGATGCCGACGTTGCGATTCGATCCCGCGCGGTCGAGCGTCGGACGGAGCTTCCGCGCGAGCGCGACCGCGCCGGCGAGGACGCGGAAGCGCGACACCGGCGGCCGGTTCTCTTCGACGAACTGCACCCGGAACGGACGGCGCCGCGCGGCGCGGACGAACGCGCGATGCAGCGGCCCGCGCTCCGCGCCACGAACGCGCCACGCCTCCTCTTCGAGTGCGACGACCGCGGCGCGGATCTCCGCGAGCGCGGTGTCCGGCGGCCGCGGCGGGCCGAACGACACGGTCACGGGGTACGGCAGCCGCTCGGGCGCCTTCCACACGAAGCGTCCGCCCGAGTAGCTGAAGACGCTCCCCCACACGCGGTCGAGATGCACCGGGACGATCACCGCGTCGCGACCTTTCGCGATGCGCTCGAGGCCGCGGCGGAACGGCTGCAGTTGCCCGGTCCGCGTGATCTGCCCTTCCGGAAAGATGCACACGATCTCACCGCGGTCGAGCGCTTCGCCGGCAGTGCGCAACGCGTGCAGCAGAGCGCGCGGCTCCGCGTTCGCCGACACCGGGATCACGTCGAGCAGCTTCAGGAACGGTTTCAGCCAGCGGCGCTGGAACTGGTCCTGGTCGACGACGAAGCGCACCGGGCGATCGAGCGCCGCGATGAGGAACAGTCCGTCGGCGAACGACACGTGGTTCGGCGCGAGCAGCACGCCGCCTTCGGACGGCACGTGCTCGCGACCGAGCACGCGCAGTCGATAGAGCGTGTGCGTGGCGAGGAAGATCAAGAGCCGGAACAACGCCTGCGGCAGGAGCCACACGGCCCACGCCGTTCCGGCGAGCGTGATGGCGGCGGCCGCGATCAGGATCCCGCGCGCGGAGACGTCGACGCGCGAGAGGCCGAAGCCGATCAACGACCCGAGCAGCACGCCGAAGAACGCGAGCACGTTGCCGAACGCGATGACCGCGCCGCGGCGCTCCGCCGGCGCGCGCCACTGGGTCAGCGCGTCGATCGGGACGATCACCAGACCGCTCGCGATGCCGAGCAGGAGCAGGAACATCAGCGTGCCGGCGAGCATCGGCGCGACGACGCCGAGCGCGAGCGTGCAAGCGCCGAGGAAGACCGCGCCGAGCGGGATCAACCCGAGCTCGACCTTGTCGCCCGACACGCGTCCGGCGAGCACGCTGCCGATCCCCATCCCGATGCCGAACGCGCCGAGCGGCACGCCCGTCCGCCCTTCCGCGAGCATCAGGTGGGTGCGCGACCAGACCAGGAGATCCTGTCCGAGCAGGCTCGCGATGGTCCAGAACCACGCGCCGCCGATGAGCGCGAGCAAGAGCGTGCGATCGGCGCGGAGCAGGCCGATCACTTCCCGCAGCGACGCGGGCGCGGACGCGATCGGCGGAGCCCCCGTCGGCTTCACGCGCAGCACGGCGACGAGCCCGACGAACGCGATCGCCGCGAGGATCGCCGCCGCCTGCCACGGCGCGCCCGTCCAATCGGCGACGAGCTTCGGTCCGAGCGCGCTGCCGGCGATGATCGCCGCGAACGTGAACGCCTCGAGCGCACCGTTCGCCGCGGACAACCGCCGGTGCGGCACGATCTCGGGGAGCACACCGTACTTCGCCGGGCTGAAGAACGCGGTCTGCGCCCCCATCGCACCGAGCACGACGAGCGACGCCGTCGCTCCCGCGTCGGCGGACCCGAGCCGCGCGAGGAGCACGGCGCCGATCGCCATCAGCGCGAGCTCGCACGCCTTGGTCGCGATGAGCGTGGTGCGCTTGGCGAAGCGGTCGACGAGCGAACCGGCGGGCAGCGAGAACAGGAACAAGGGCAGCGTGAACGCGACGAGCGCCGCCATCGCGTCCGACTGCGCCGCGACTTCGTCCGCGCCCGCGCCGCGACTCGCGGCGACGCGACCCGCGAGGAGGATGACCAGCATCTTCCACGCGTTGTCGTTGAACGCGCCGCAGAACTGAGCGAGCTTCAGGCCGAGAAGCGATCGCTTCTCCGCCTGAAGCTCGTCGTCGTGCGATCGGTCGTCGATGTCAGCGCCTTCCACTGCGGGTCATGCCGTTCCGTCCCGCATGATCCCGACTTCGCGGTTGGATCGCCAACGTTCGCGGCCGAACTCGATCACGGGAACCAGACGGCGCCCGGGGCTCCGAGTTGGTTCGTGTTCGGGTCGTAACCCTGCGTGACGACCACGAAGCCGGAGATCGAGTGCCAGATGTCGGCGCTGAACGTGCCGATGCCGAGCCCGTCGGTCGCGACCGGGATCACCAGGTTCGGGTGCAGCGGATACGGGAAGAAGGCGGGGTACCCAAGGCCGTAGATCGGCAGGCTCGTGGGCTGCGCGCCCGGAGCGCCGGACGAGTAGCTCACCAGGAGGAACGCCATGCTGTTCGGCGTGCAGTTCCCCATGCTCCACTCGACGTGCACCTCGGAGGGGTAGGTCACCTCGCCGTCGTACACGTCCATCGAGATCTCCGGGTTGCGCGCGTCATAGACGACGAGCGCGTCGACGCCGCCGGCCGTCGCGAAGCCGAGGTCGTTCGGGTTCGGCGTCGGAGAGCCGAGCGCGATCGCGTTGATGCTCGCGAACGCGCCGGGGCCGCCGGCCGTCGTGAAGAGCGCGGGGCCGGACAACTCGCCGGCGAAGATCACGTCGGGCCAGGTACCGCCGTCGCGACCGGTGTAGGAACCACCCGCCGGATCGATCGAGATCGCCGTGAGGTCATCGATGCGCGTCGTCGTCGTCAGGCCCGCGTTCACGACCATCGCGTCGAAATCCGGCTCGTCGAGGACCATCTTCGCGGAGCCGGGGACGACCGCCGAGATCGTGCCGTCGCCCGCGTAGGTGAGGTCGGCGACCGAGATCGCGATCATCGCACCATCCGCGACCAGGACGTTGTTCACCAGCTCGTCGTCCTCGAACGAGAGGAAGATGTTGCCGAGCGAATCCTGCGCGAACGCATCGACGTCGATGTCGTCGCCCGGATTCGTCTGACCGATCGCGGAGAGGATCTGCTGCTCCGACATCCAGATCTGCACCGAATCGCCCGAGGCCCAGCCGGGCTGCAGCCGGAACAGCGAGCCGTCGGCCGCGCCGCGCGGGCCCTGGTCGACCGTGGACGTCGACCCGCCGAACGACTCGGAGGTCGAGAACACGTATTCGTACGGCGTCGCCGGCGTGAACAGGATGAACGGCGGCGGCGGGTAGCGCGGCAGATCGATCGCGTCGATCACGCCGTAGAACTCCTCGAAGTGATCGCCGTCCCCGTCCTCGTCGCCGAGGAGGCAGTTCCAGGTCGACAGCGTGATCGTCTTCTCCGCCGACGGCCCGAGGCCCGGCTGGAATTCGAGGACGTCGGTTCCGTTCGCGCTGCCGAGCACCGTTCCGCTCGAACCGGAGAACGTCGTCGCGGGTCCGCGCGGAGTCATCACGACCGACGCGCTCCCGCCGATCACGATGCCGGCGCGGAGGTCGGAGGCGAACAGGAATGCGATCGTCAGGGCGAGCCACTTGGCATGCTTCATTGGGTTTCCTTGTGGTGAGACGCTGGGAGGTCCGGGTGAAAGGACGAACCGCACCATCGATCGGAAAACTGCCGATCCGACTGAAGACCAAAGGCTGGACGACGCTCTGATTTCGGGGATGCGGTCCCGGTCCGGCCGGTTCGAACGGAGCCTGACCGCACCTTTGTTCGCCCTTCACCGTGCGCGCGTGACATCTCCGCTCCCTCGCCCACCCCAGCGACGCCGCGCCCGCGCGGCCTGCGGAGAACCCCGGTGCATCGTCTCGCTCGCGTCCCCTCGATCCGTCGGTTCGCCGTCGTGCTCGCCGTCCTTGCGCTCGCCCCGCTCGTCGCCCGCGACGCGCGAGCGACCGAGCGGTTGCGAGTCGCGACCTACAACGTGCAGTCCCTCGAGACGGGCGGTCCGG
>CAZBOK010000165.1:0-9713 GCA_964493525.1 uncultured Phycisphaeraceae bacterium
GCTCGCCCGACGTGATGCTCACCATCGCGAGCGGGACCGGCTTGCCGGCGTCGTTCACGACGACTCCCGCGAGCGAGCCGACGGAGAGATCGACGAGGAGATCGCGCACCTCGTTCGCCTGCAGCGTGAAGTTCCTGGCCCAGAATCCCGCCCAGCCGCTGCGGATGTTCTTCGGGTCGACCCCGAGGTGGACGGAGCCCGCGGCCACGGCGCCGAAGTCGAACCGGCCGTCGTCGTCGGTGTGCACCGTGCGGCGGCGATCCCACCGCTTCGATGGTCGACAGGTGACCGACGCGTCGGCGAGCGGGCTGCCGTTCATCAGCACGCGCCCGCGCAGCGTCGCGGTCGGCCCGTCCTCGGCGGTCCCGAGCAGGTCGATGTCGAGCGGGACTTCCTGGCCCTCGACGACGGTCACTTCGCAGCTCGTCTCCGGTCCGCCCATGTCCTCGAGCGACGAGATCAACGAGCCGGGCGATCCGTTTGCGAACCGGTGGAACACCATCACGCGCCAGGTGCCCGCCTTCACGCGCGCGAACTTGAACGCTCCGTCGAGCGCGCACACGGTGAATCGCACGCGGTCGTGATCCTCCTCCAGCACGAGGAACCGCGGCTCGTCCGGCGGCGCGGCGCCGCGGTGGATCAGCCCCTTGATCGAGCCGCCGCGCGTGAGCGCGACCTCGACCGGCTTGCCCGGGACGTCGACCTCCATGCGGACCGACGCGCAGTCGGGGTGATCGACCTCGATCGTTGCCTTGCCCGCGCGCAGATGGCGGACCGTCGCGCCGCCGTCCCTGCCGGTGCGCGCCGACGCGACCGGGAGGTCCGCGCCCTTCCACAGATCGCGTCCCGCGAACGTGCGCACGAATGCGTGCTCGAGCGGCGCGCCGTCCGCCGCGGCCGTGACGCGCACCTCGAGCGACGTCTCCGCTTCCATGCGCGCGGTGACCGACTGCGGGCCCGCGGTCAGGTCGACGTCGACGGCCGCGGTCGCGAAGCCGGCGGCGCGCACCAGGAGCGAGTACTTCTTCGGTGCGAGGCGCGCGACGGTGAAGCTGCCGTCGTCGTTCTTCGTGGTGCGGCCGGCGAGCGGAACCGGCGCGAGCAGCAGCGGGATCTCCGCCGGCTGGTTGTCGAGGCGCAGGAGCAGGTCGACGCCCGGCACCGGCTTCCCGCCCGCGTCGAGCGCGATGACCTTCAGATCGACGGTCGTCTCGAACCGCAGGACCGGCGAATCGACGCCCGGCGTGATGCCGTCGAACACGCGCCAGTCGACCGCATCCTCCGGCTTCACGGCGACGAGGCACGGGTTGTCCTTGAGTCCGCGCGCGGTGAAGCGGCCGTCCGCGTCGGTCTTGCCGTACGACTTCATGAAGCTCGGCCCACCGACCATTCCGCCGGTGATCGGCGTGCCGACGAGGATCGCCGCGTTCGCGAGCGGCTTGCCGTCGCCGCCGACGACCTGCGCCGTCAACTCCTCGCCGGCCTCGAGCACGAGCTTGCCGAGATCCTTCGTCCCGCCGGCCTTGCCGGTCGGCATCGGGCCTTTCGTCAGCGTGAGCAGATCGGCGTGATCGACGATCACGGTCGACTGTCCCTGCGGCACGCCGGCGAGCGTGAACTTGCCGTCCGCGTCCGTCTTCGTCTCGGGGATCGGCAGGCGGTCGAACGTCGCGCGCGCCCACGACGGGATCGCGATCACCATGTACTCGGTGCTGCCGAAGTCGCGGCCGGCGAGCGCGCCCGACGGATCGAAGTCCGCGGCGCCGAACTGGAACAGGATTCCCGGCAGGTTCGTGCCGCGCACGCGCGCGTTCGCGACCGGCCGATCGTCCTCGTCGACGACGCGTCCGGTGACCGTGATGAACGGATCGAGTGAGATGTCGCCGAGGTCGACGACCTCCCCCGGCAGCGCGACCGAGTCGATCATGCGGAACGTGGCACGCGCGCCGCCGAGGTCGACGCCGAGTCCGTGGAAGCGGCCGGGCTCGATCCCTTCGAAGCGGAAGCGGCCGTCGGCGTCGGTGCGCGAGGTCGCGAGCGTCGGCGCGAGCGCGGGCGGCGCGTCGAACATCGAGTCGACCGACGGGAGCAGCTCCGGCAGCGATGCGCCGAGCAGCTCCACGTTCAGCGCGGGGACCGGCGCGTGATCGACCTCGACGATGCGGCCGACGTAGGCGCCGAGGCCGCGGCGGTAGCTCTCGGGGAGCGTCGAGTCGCCGCCGTGGATCTCGCTCGCGACCTCGGGCGCCGCGGTCGCGCGGTCGGGCGTCGCGGGCGCCGACGGCAGCGCGGGGACCACTTCCTTCGCGCGTTCGCCGGCGTTCTCGTTCGACTCGACGTGCACGCCGGCCGCGTCGTCGGTGTCCTGGAACAGGAACCATCCCCCCGCGGCGATCACGACCACCGCGAGGAGAATCATCGACGTGCGGGCGTTCATGGGGCGCTCCCGTTCGCTTCGAGCCGGTCGCGTCGGAGGTGGCCGGCCGCGACGGCGCGATCGTAACGACGAGACGCGTGCGCCGGTTCAACGCGCGGGCGGAGGAGCTTTCTTCTGCGGACGGAGCACGTAGCCGTCGAGCCCGTTCGGCGGGACGTCGATCTGCAGCGTCTCGAACTGCACTTCGGGGACGAAAACGCGCACGTCGTACTTGCCCGGCACGAGCCCGTGCACCTCGAAGCTCTTGTTGTCCTTGCGCACGCCGCCGCCTGCGCGCGCGCCGGAGTCGCCCTGCGCGCGGAACTCGACGAACGCGAACGGTGCGTTCGCGAGGTCGGCCGGGAGCTCGACGGTGCCCTTCGCGTCGACACCGGCGATCAGACGAACGATCACGGGCGGCGGCGAGCCGCCGTACGGGACGTCGATGCCGCCGACTCCGGCGCCCGCGAGCCCGTCGCGTCGCACGTCGACGCGGTACTTGCCGGACGGCACGAACTCGAACTCGAAGCTCCCGTCCGCGGCCGACACCGTCTGCATGCGCGCGCCTTGCGCCTGCATCATCGGCGGCGGTCCGCGCCGCGCGCCGTCCAGTGCGCTGCGCGCTTTCTCCGCGGCCGCGTCGACCGCCGACTGCGCCGGCGGCGGATCGTCGGCGCGCAATCGCACCTCGGCGCCGACGACCGGCGAGCCGTCGTTGTCGACGAGCACGCGGCCGCGGATCGCGCCGGTGCGGATGTCGAGGTCGACTTCCGCGGTCTCGTTCGCGGTGACGGTCACCGTCTTGGTCGCGAGCCGGCCGAACAGGAGGTTCCCCGCCGACGTGCTCTTGCGCACCTCGACGATCACCTCGCCCGCCTTCACCTTCTGCAGCTCGAAGCGACCGTTGTCGTCGGTCTCGACCGCGCGCCGGCCGCGGAAGTCGTTCGCCGGACGCGCGGAGACCGGGAGCCCGGCGCCCGGCGCGCCGTTCAGCACGACGCGACCGCGGATCGTTCCCGTCGGCCCATCCGCGTCACCGCCGAGCAGGTCGATGTCGACCTCGGTCGCCTGGCCGTCGACGATGGTGAAGTTGAACATCTGCTCGGGCATCAGCCCTTCGAGGTTCGCGGCGAACTCCCCGAGCGACTTGTCGGCGAAGCGACGCAGCACGACGCCTTGGTAATCGCCGGGCACGAGGTGCGTGATCTCGAACGTCCCGTCCGCCGCGGTCGTGCGCACGTGCGGGAAGTCCTCCTCGCGCGGGAGGAACACCGACACGAACCGCTCCGGATTCGCGGGCTGTCCGCCTTCGCGGACTTTCCCCTTCACGCTGCCGCCCTGGAACATCTCGATCACGACCGGCGCGCCGGGGACCGTGAAGTCGACCGTCGAGTCCGCGAACGCCGGGTGCGCGACCTGCGCCTTGTAGGAGCCCGGCTTCAACCCGCCGATCATCGCGGTGCCGTCCTTCGTGGTGCGGTTGCTCATCACCGGGACGCGGCGCAGCTCGCGATTCTCCGACTTCGGGTCGTACGCGCCGACCAGCGCCCACTCGACCGGCTCGTGCGTGCCCGCGGTGACGACGGTGAACTGCTGCGACGACTCCGCCTCCAACTGGATCACGACCTCGGTCGGTCCCTTGGTGAGGTCGGCCTGCGCGCGGCCGACGGCGTGGCCTTCGGCCTTCGCGAGCACGACGTACTCGCGCGGCTCGAGTCCCGCGACGACGACCGCGCCGTCCTCGCGATGCGTGATGCGCTTCTCGAGCGGCAGCGGCGGCACGATCAACGGATGCATCGGCGCGAACGACAGCGGCTGAACCAGGAGCTTCGGCTTCTTCAGCGTCGCTCCGGACGGCGCGACGACGCGCACCACGAGCGAATGCACTTCGCCGATCTTGATCGTCGGCTCGTCGATGCCGGGCGTCACGTCGGTGACGACGGTCCAGTCGAACGCGCCTTCGGGACGCGCGGCCACGATGTGATCGGCGTCCTTCAACCCGCGCGCGCTGAACGTGCCGTCCTCCTTCGTCTTCGCGATCGGCATCAACACGCCGGCCGGCGCCATGTCCAGCTTCGGCCCCGCCATCACCGACGCCTTCGCGATCGGGTTGCCGTCGCCGTCGACGACCTTTCCGGTGAGCGTCTCGCCTGCCGACAGCTCGAGGTTGCCGAGATCCTTCTCTCCGCCCGCGGGTCCGGTCGGCACCGGCGTCTTCACCAGCGTCACGAAGTCGTTCTTGTCGATGAGCACCGTGGCCTGCCCGAGCGGGACGCCTTCGAGTCGGAACTTCCCTTCGGCGTCGGTCACGGTCACCGGGATCGGGAAGCGCTCGACGATGCGCGACAGCCACGACGGGATCGGCGCGACGCGCCACAGGCCGCGCATGTCGTCCTTGAACGCGACCGAGAAGCCCGGCTTCACGTCGGCGACGCCGAAGCTGAAGATCACGCCCGGCAGGTTCGTCGCGCGCACGCGCGCTCCGGGCACCGGCGCCTTCTTCTCGTCGAGCACGGTGCCGGTGAAGATCGCGTAGGGGTCGAGCGGGATGTCGCCGAGGTCGACGATCTCGCCGGAGTTCGGCTGCCGATCGACGAAGCGCACCTTCGCGCGCGGCCCGCCGAGATCGAGGCCGAGCAGCTGTGCCGCGCGGCAGGTGATCTCGGAGAAGCGGAAGCGTCCGCCGTCGTCGGTGACGGTCGAGCCCTTCACCAGCTCGAAGTCGGGCGGCGTGTCGAACCACGCCGACATCGGCGACGTGAAGTCCTCCATCGATGCGACGAGCAACTCGACGCGCAGCTTCGGGACCGGTTTGCCGTCCGGCTCGACGATGCGGCCGACGATGCCACCGAGCGCACGGCGGTACGAGTCGGGCGCGCTCGGCGCGACGACCGGCGCGGCCTCCGCGACGCTCTCGCTGCGCGCCACGTCGGTGTGCGCGGGGAGCGCCTCCGGCTCCGGCGTTGCGGTCGCGACGGACGGAGCGTCCGCGGCGATCTCGACCGCGTCGCCGTGATCGAACTCGTGCAGGAAGAGAAACGCGGTAACACCCACGACCGCGACCGCGATCGCGACGATCCATCCGACCTTGCGCATGCAGCGACTGCCTCACTCGCGCGAGCGGGTGCCCGGTCGCCGCGCGGTTCGAGTCGCGGAGACTAACACGCCCCGCCCGGCGAGTCACCCGCGGTCAGTCGGGCGCGGCTCGATAAGTTCCGACCAGCTCGCCGAACGCGATCACGTGGCCCTTCATCGCGTCTTGCAGCGCGGCCCGTCTCGCGCCGCGTTCGAGGCCGAGCGGCCGATCGAGCGCGTAGATGCGGAAGCGGTAGTGATGCGCGTCGTCGCCCTGCGGCGGCGCCGGGCCGCCCCAGCCGATCTTCCCGAAGTCGTTCGTGCCTTCCACTCCGAGGTGCTCGCCGCGCGCGATCGCATCGCGTGCGCGCGGAATCGCGGTGACGAGCCAGTGGACGAACGGGACGTCGCCCGGCGCGTCGAAGTCCTCGCACACGAGCGCGAGCTCGACGGTGTTCGCAGGCGGCGCCGACCACCGCAGCGGCGGCGAGACGTTCTCACCGCGCGGCGTGAACTCGTCGGGGATCGGATCATCGTTCGCGAACGCCGCGCTCTCGAGCGCCATGCGCGGCACGCCGCCCGGCGTCGCCGGCGGAGCCTGCGGTCCGCGATCGCACCCGGCGAGCGTGAGCGCCGCGAACGCGACGAGGCGCGCTGCCCTCACCGCGCCATCCGCACCACGGCGTCGCACAGCTTGTCGACGCCCTTCGCGACTTCGGACACGCGTGTCGCCAGCATGTAGGCCGGCGTGGAGACGACGCGCGCCTGGTCGTCGACGCAGATCTCGTCCACCTTGCACTTCACGTGCTTCGCGCCTTTCGACTCGAGTCGCTTCGCGGTCGCGGCGTCGTCGCCGATCGTGAGGTGGACCCCTTCGCCGCCGAAGAGCTTCGCGACGACCGCGGGCGCGATGCAGATCGCGCCGATCGGTTTCTTCGCGGCGTGCATCTCGTTCAGGAAGCGCGCGACGTCCTTCTGCACGGTCCAATCGGCGCCGCCCTTCGCGAAGTCGCAGAGGTTCTTCGCCGCGCCGAACCCGCCGGGGAGCACGGCGGCGTCGAAGTCCGCGGCCTTCAGCGTCGCGACGTCGACGGCCTGACCGCGCGCGATGCGCGCCGATTCGGCGAGAACGTTGCGCTTCTCCTTCGTCGGCTTGCCCGCCTTGTGGTCGACGACGTCCGACTGCGCGACGTCCGGCGCGGCGCACGTCACGGTGCAGCCGAGCCGATCGAGCGCGAGCAGCGCCGAGACCGCTTCGTGGATCTCGGACCCGTCGTTGACGCCGCAGCCCGAGAGGATCAGCGCGACTCGCGTCATGAGCGTCGGACTCCGCGCGTCACGTCGGGACGACTTCGATGATGAGATCGCAATCCATCAGCTCGCGCAGCAGGAACGCGAGCCGCTTGCGCGCCTTCTTGTGCTTCTTCTTGAACTTCTTGAACTTCTTGATGAGGCCCGAGATCTCCTCGGGGGTGAGCGCGGGGTTGAAGAGGATCTCGTTCAGCGTGTCGGCCATTCCCTGCGCCGAGCTCCGGAACTGGTTCGCGGCGTTCGTGTGCTCCGCCTTCCGCGAAGCGGGGATGCCCGACGCGTTCACCTTCGCGATCATCGCGTCGAGAATCGTCGAGATCGATTCGAACTGCAGCGCGAGGCCGGGCGGACAGACGAGTTCGCCGCCGGCGACGTGGTTCACCGCCATGCCGAACGTCGCCGACACGAGCGCATAGTCGCGCGGGATCGAATCGATGTCCGACACCAAGGACGCGAAGCCCCAGCCTTCCTTCGTCGGCCGCGGGTCGGGCATGCCGAACAGCGTGCCGTGGAAGACGGCGTGCGACTTGCCGTGCTTGTCGATGAACTCGCCGATCGTGCCGGATGCGTAGTTCGACGGGTTCAATCCCGGCGACACGTTCATCGATCCCGGGCCGTCCGGAATGATGACCTCGGACTGTCCTTTGCCGTTGATGAGGAGGAAGCCAAGGTTGCCGCCCGCGAACGCGGGCCGCGGCGCCGCGAGCGCGAGGAGAGCGGAAGCAGCGCCAACCAGGAGGATGCGGTTCATCGTGTTCATGGTTCGTCCTCTCAGTCCTGCGCCAAGAGACCGGTCTTCACCAGCTTCTCGAGCAACGCCTTCAGCGCCTTCTGCGCCTTCTTGTGCTTCTTCTTGAAGTTCTTGAACTTCTCGACGAGCTGACCGAGCTGATCGATCGACGGGTTCGTGACGTTGCCGATGTCGTGGGCGATGGCCTTCAGCTCGGTGAACTGCATCTTCAGGTCGTTCAGCGCGTTCAGGAGCTCGGTCTTCTGATCCGCGGTGAGACTGGAGGCATTCACCTTCGTGATCAGTGCGTCGGCCGACGCGATCGCGTCCATGAACTTCTGCTCGACGCCGGGGCCGTCGCATGTGGTCAGCGTCTCCGAGACCATGTTGCCGCCGATGTTGAACTTCGCGACCATCGCCGCGAAGTCGGCCGCGGGAAAGTCTCCCGGCGGAACCTTGAAGACGATGCCCCAACCGTCCTTTCCCGGCTTCGGGTCGGCCTCGCCGTTCAGCGTGCCGTGGAAGACGTTGTGCTGGTGCCCCGCCTTGTCGGTCCAGGTGGAGATCGTGCCGGTCGCCGAGTTCGACGGGTTGTCGGAGGGCGCGACCGTGGTCGACATCGGGCCGGTCGTCGTGACGACCTGCGTCGCGCCCTTGCCGTCCGTGATGATGTAGGTGTCGCCGCCGGCGGCGAGCGCGCTCGACGCGGTCGCGGCGATCGCGAGCGCGGCGCAGGCGTGGATCAACTTGCGGGAAAGCGCGGTTTGCATGGTTCTCCTTCGGCTCTCGCACCCTGGGAGGGCGCCAAGATAACGCACGGTGCGGAAGTCCACGAGTCGCGCGTGGTCGGACCCCCTACCATTCCGCCCGCATGCCGAAGCCGAACCGCAAGGCCGCGCCCGCGGCGGAGCGCATCGTCCCGATCCTCGCCGAGCTGCATCGCGCCTACCCGCACGCGAGCTGCGCACTGGTCCACACTTCGCCGCTCGAGCTGCTCGTCGCGACCGTCCTCTCGGCGCAGTGCACCGACGCGCGCGTCAACCTCGTGACGCCCGCGCTGTTCGCGAAGTATCCCGGTCCGAAGGACTACATGAACGCGCGGCCCGGCACGCTCGAGGCCGACATCCGCTCGACCGGGTTCTTCAACAACAAGGCGAAGTCGTTGCGCGGGCTCGGTCGCGCGATCGTCGAGCGGCACGGCGGCGAGGTGCCGCGCACGATGGACGAGCTGCTGCAATTGCCCGGCGTCGCGCGCAAGACCGCGAACGTCGTGCTCGGCAACGCATTCGGTGTCGCCGACGGCGTCGTCGTCGACACGCACGTGTTCCGCCTCTCGCACCTCCTCGGACTTTCCCGCGCGAAGACGCCGGAGAAAGTCGAGCAGGACCTCATGCGCCTGGTGCCGCGCTCCGACTGGATCTGGCTCTCCCACGCGCTGATCCTGCACGGCCGTCGCATCTGCATCGCGCGTCGTCCGAAGTGCGGCGAGTGCACGCTCGCGCCGTTCTGTCCGAGCGCGAAGATCGACGCGGCGGGGATCCCCGTTGCGGAGCGCGCGCGATCGGGCCAGAATCGGCGCCCCGCTCACGAACCGAGACCCCCGCGAAGGAGAGATCGATGACCGCGTTCAAGTACGAGTTGAGGAGCTTCGACCTGAAGGGCTTGAACGGCATCTCGGACGCGCAGCTCGAAGTGCACTTCAAGCTGTACGCCGGATACGTCACGAACACGAACACCCTGAACGAGCAGCTCGCGGAGCTCGAAGGCGCCGGCAAGATCGGGACGCCGACGTGGGCGGAGCTCAAGCGCCGCATGGGCTGGGAAGTGAACGGGAAGGTGCTGCACGAGCTCTACTTCGGCAACCTCACCAGGAGCCCGAAGCCGCTCGACGCCGATTCGACGTTCGGCCGCAAGGTGACCGAGGCGTTCGGCAGCGTCGACGCGTGGAAGAAGAACATGACGTCGACCGCGACGATGCGCGGCATCGGCTGGGTGATCGCCTACCAGGACCCGACCACCGGCCGCATCACGAACCACTGGATCACGGAGCACGAGATGGGACACCCCGCCGGCTTCCGCCCGATCCTCGTGCTCGACATGTGGGAGCACGCGTTCATGGTCGACTACAAGCCGGCCGACAAGGCGAAGTACATCGAGGCGTTCTTCTCGAACGTCGACTGG
>CAZBOK010000166.1:0-9653 GCA_964493525.1 uncultured Phycisphaeraceae bacterium
GTGGTGGACCTGCTTCGCCGAACTCCGGGTGGACCTGATACCCCGGACCGCAACATCCCGGTCTTCCGATTCGTGGCGGCCGGCCAGGTCATGGGGCGCCCGAAGAACCTGATCTTCGCCTCGCGGCGCAAGCCCGACCTCCGGTTCCGCGATGCAGTCAACAACGACATCGAGATTGTCTCCGGCGCAGATGACGTCCTCGTTTTCGATCGGCCGATCCCCGCGAGTGGCTTGCGGTGGCGTGACCTACAGTCATGGTGGGCGGATCGCGAGCAGCTCGACCCGGACCGTGCGAAGAAGACCCTCTACCATCGATTGCTCGCGTCGCTGCCGCCGAACTCGCCGCCACAGCGACTGCTCTTCAAGTCGTTCTACGAGTCGCTCGGGAAGCGTGCTCCCGACCTACCTGCGCTCATACCTGAGGTTTGGCTTCACTGGGACCCGAAGACCGTGCGCGAACGCGGTCGCGATGCGCTCTTCCGGTTCCGAATGGACTTCCTGATATTGGCGTCGCACGCTGCGCGGATCGTCATCGAAGTCGACGGACAGCATCACTACGCGAACGAAGGCGGAGGCGCGTCGCCGCGGAGGTACGCCGACATGGTTCGGGCGGATCGAGACCTCCGGCTCGCGGGCTACGAAGTCTACCGCTTAGGAGGAGCCGAGCTCGATGGCGACGCCGGCAAGCGAGTCGCGGCGGAGTTCTTCGAGCGGTTGTTTCGGCGGCACGGAATCACACCCGAAGGAGCGCATTCGGACTGAACCGGTCCCGGTAATGGTCTTCTTCTCGGGAGGTTGAAGTGTTCAGCGCGCGTCTTTGCGGACCGCAGGCGCGCGGACGTGCTCCTGAGCGGCCGGGACGAGAACCCCGTGATCGTCGATTGCAAGCAGGCGGCGCCGAGCGTGATGGATGTCCGGCTGCTGCGGCATTACCTCGCGCGGCTGCGCGAGGAGACGGGGAAAGTGCCGCGCGGCATCCTGGTGCACGGCGGGTCGAGCAAGCTGCATGAGGACGTGCGGGAGGAGGCGAGAAGGAAGCCGCGCATCGAGCTCGTGAAGTACAACGTGGACGTGGAGTTCGCGATGAGCGGGTGACCCTGAGCCATGGACTCCTTCGAGCAACTCGTCGCCAGTCTCCTCGAGCACGACGGCCACTGGGTCCGCGCCTCCTACAAGGTCGAGCTCATCGCCGCCGACAAGGCGGCGATCTCGCGACCGTCCGCACCGCGCTGGGAGATCGACCTCGTCGCCTACAAGGGCGCGACGAACGAGATCCTCATCGTCGAGTGCAAGTCGTTCCTGAATTCGCGTGGCGTGACGATGGCGGCGTTCGAGAGCGCCGACGACGTCAACGCCTCGCGCTACAAGCTGTTCAACGACGTGCGCCTGCTCCGCGTTGTCCGGCACCGGCTCGTCGCGCAGCTCACGGATGCGGGAGCATGCAGGCCGCGGCCGCGCGTGAGACTCTGCCTGGTCGTCGGCCGCATCGCGTCGGAGACGGATCGCGCGCGACTGTGCGCGCACTTCAGGAGGAAGGGCTGGACGCTGTGGGACGAGACGTGGATCGCCGAGCGACTCCGCAGGCTCGCGGACGGCGGCTACCAGGACGACGTCGCGTCGGTGGTGGCGAAGCTCCTTCGCAGCGCAGAGAAGAAAGGGACTGGCGACCACGGCGCGTAGAATCTCGCCCGCATCAACCTCCGCGCGGAGCAGGCGATGCCCGGCCCCATTTTCGACGTGATCTCGGGAGATTTCGGACGCCGCAGCGCCGTCGAGATCCACGGTGCTTCGTCTGCCAACCCCTGGATCCGCCTCAGCCGGGTCAAGGACGCCGCGCGCTACGAACTCAACCGGTCGATCGCTGCAATCCAGATTGTCACCGACGAGACGCAGCGCGACGACGGCTCCGCGGCACGGCGCGCCGTCGCCGGGGGACTGCTGCTTGGCGAGGCCGGCTTCGTCGCCGGCGCGCTCAGCGGGAGGAGCACGAAGACCCTGACGTTCCTCTGCGAGTTCATGGACGGGAAGAGGATCCTGGGTCAGACCGACGACGCCACCGTCGCGGGGCTCTTCGCGCTCGGCGCTCGATGTTCGGCGAATCCGTCGCCGGTAGCGCCGCGACCGGATTCTTCACGATCGCGAAAGGACCGGAGTCGAGACTGCTGACGGTGCTGCGGGAAGGAGAACGACGGCGTGGATCAGGCGAGCGCGCCCGGGAACGGGCCATCCGGTGGAATCGAGTCGTGGTTCCTCGAACACGTCGTTGGAGCAGTCGCCGTCACGGCGATCACAGGCGCTGGCCTCGTCGCGTGGCGATGGATGGTGCGAAGAACTCGGTCCCGAGACGCGGTGCGTTCGTGCTGCCACGAGCTGATGCGCTGCGTTACGAACGCGGAGGACTACTGCGAGCAGTTCGGCAAATCGCCGCGTCTCATGCCGGAGTGGCGAATTCCCGCGCGACGTGAGCTCTCGTCGATCCGGAGCGCACTCGAGCACGCCCCTTCGGACCTGCGCGAGAACATCATCGACATGCACGTGATTCTTGATGACTTGGAACGGGATGCAAAGCGCGGATACGTTGAGCCGAACTCGGTGACGGCGTGGTCCGGACCCTGTCGGATCGTAGTTGACGCAGCTTGGAACTGGGCGAGCTCGATGTTCGGCAAGTATGAGGAGCCGGAGATTCCCGATCTGAACACTCCGACGACTCCCAACCCCTGACTTGGAGAGGCGCGGCTTGGCGACACCTCACGAACAGTTCGTGGCGATCGAACTCACCGCGATCGACGCGTTCGTCGCCGACGCGCGCCAGGAGGATCTTCACCTCGACTTCAAGCTCTTCGCGAGTCCTCCCGAGCTCAGCAAGGACGACAAGAAGAATCTCGCAAAGGCGCTGTCCGGGTTCGCCAATTCCGACGGCGGCCTGATCGTCTGGGGTGTCGACGCGCGGAAGAACGCGGACGGCGTGGACGCAGCCGTGGCGAAGGCTCCGATCCCGAGGATCGACGCGGTCCTCTCACGCCTGAACAGCCTCACGGGGGAGGCGGTGAGCCCGATCGTCGATGGAGTCGAACACCGCGTAGTCAAAGCGCCGGGAGCCGACGACGGCTTCATCGTCACGATCGTGCCACACAGCGACTCGGGACCGCACATGGCGAAGCTCGGCGAGGATCGGTACTACAAGCGGAGCGGGGACAGTTTCTACCGACTCGAGCATTTCGACTTGGAAGACATGTTCGGGAGGCGGCCGAAGCCGAAGCTCGAAATCGCTACGCATCCGGAGTCGGGGCCGTCTTCCTTGGCTGGGACGGAGTTCTACATCACCATTGGGATCAGAAATACTGGTCGCGGGGTTGCGCGCTTTCCGTTTCTCAAGCTGATAGTTGATGCGCCGTATCGCATTGACGAATCCGGTCTACTTCATGACGCGACGCACGGCCTGAAACGTCGCAGCCTATTCTCCGCACTCCGTCCGCCGGATGCGTTCTACGGTGGTGTGGACGACGTAGTGCATCCTGGTGATGAGCTGTTCGTTACGAGGATCGCCGCGAAAGGACCGGAGCTGACGAAACCTCCGGCTGCGCGGTTCACGCATTGGTGCGGCGCTGAGAGTGTCCCTGAGAAGGGTGGATCGACAATCGTCACTGTCGCGGAGATCCTGGCGGCGGTGTTACGCTGACGAGCCCTGTCGGAACTCTCGCGGTCACGTCGTACAGCACATGCACCTGCATCACGCCGCCGCCGCCACATTGCTTCTCGCCGCCTCGCGTCCCCCGCCCAGCGTGTCGTTCCGGACCGCGTCGCGCTCGATGTACACATTCCAGACCAGGACGTTGCCCACACTCCTACGGATAGGATCGCCACGCCCGCTGCCTTGCATCCGATTGTGCGTCACTGTTCAGATGTCCTCGCCCTCTCCACCCCGCCCCTCAGCGGATCCATCGCCGCCGCGTTCCTCTCGATCCACTCGATCCACTCGATCCAGTCCGCGGCCTCCTTCATCATCTCGGCCTGCAGGGTCCGACAATTCAGCCGCGCTCCGTTCGATCGCATTCGGCCGATCTCATTGCACTATCAGTTCGGCGACGGCGCCGATCCCGGCCGTCGGACGGCGCCCGCCCCGCGCTCCCCGTCGCGGAAGTAGTACCGGAGCAGTCCGCCGAGCCGATCATTGCGCCGGAGCAAGCCGTCGGCGCGCCCGACGCCATCCCGCGGGAACGGGATGCGGTTCCCCAACCCCTGATGGTTGCGCTCCTCGTGGAAGTGCTCGACGTAATCGCCGAGCGCCCGCCGCAACGAACCGACGCCGAGGAAGATCATCCGGTCGAGGCACTCGGTCTTGACCGACTTCACCCAGCGCTCCGCGAACGAATTGCAGAGCGGCATTTTCACGGGCGTCCGCACGCACTTCGTCCCGGCCTCGCGCAGCCGCCGGCGGAACGCGTCCGTGAACAGGGCGTCATTGTCGATGATCAGATGCGTGACACCGCGCAGCGCGCCGTCCTCCGAGTCGGTCGCGTTCCGCGCGACCTGCTCCATGAACTCCCGGTCCGGCCGGTCGGTCGTCCCGAGGATCTCGACCCTGCGCGTCTTCAGCCGGACCGCGAACAGCGTGAAGAACGTGACGAGCCCGCGGGCGGTCCACACCTCGGTCGTGAAGAAGTCGGCGGCGGCGAGCGTCGTAAAGTGCGCTTTGACAAAGGTGCGCCAGGACATCCGGCGTCGCGGCGCGGGCGGGATGCCGTTGCGCGCCAGGATCACGGCGATCGTCGAGCGCGCGACCTTGTGCCCGACGTTCGCGAGGGCGCCCTGGATGCGTTCGTAGCCCCAGGTCGCGTTCTCTCTCGCCATCTTCACGGCGAGCTCCTCGATCGCCTTCATCACGCGCGGCCGGCCGGCGCCCTTCCTGGCGAACGTCCACTTCTTCGCGATCAGCTGCCGATGCCAGCGCAGGATCGTCTCGGGCGTCACGATCATCGCGTACTTGTTGAGGAGCTTGCGTCCGAGGGGCTTGCCGGTCCGCGCGAGACGCGCGCGCTCGTCGTCGGTGAAGCGGATGCGGCGCCCTTTGAGCTTCGCCGCGAGGATCCGGTTCTGCTCGGTCAGGTGGTCGATCACGCGCTGCTGCGCCCGCTCGACCCAGCCGGCGAACAGCGCGAGCAGGAACTGGAGCGGAAAGGTGGCGACGGCGGCCGACACGGGGCGGCGGAGGGTAGCGGCGCGTCAGGCGCGCGCAAGCGCGCGGTCGATTCCTACCCGTCGCTGGGATCAGTTAGAATCGCCTCGATGTCGCGGTGCCCGCTCAGCACGCGGGCAATCGCGAGCGGCCGCGTCTCCGGCAGGTAGACGATCATGTAGGAGTGCACGCGCCAGAACCGGAACGCCTGGTCGGGCACGAGGTCGCCCCGCAGATGTCCGGCATTCGGTTGCGCAACCAGCATGTCGATCGCGGCTCGGATGTCGGCCAACACGCGGCGACTCGCTGCTGGATCATCGCGCGCGATGTAGTCGACGATCTCGCCGAGGTCATCCTCGGCGAGCGGCGAGAGGATGAAGTCGGCCATCAGGTCCGGGGCCCGCGCTCGAGCTTCGCGATCCGCGCCTCGAGCCGAGCGAAGACCTCGTCTCCCGGGCGCCCGATGCCCTGCTTCAGCTGGTCGGCGCCGGCCTTGATCTTCTTGCCGACGTCCTTCAGGCGCATCTCCCGCAGCTGGTCCTCCTCGGCGAGAAGCCGGAGCCCCTCGCGAACCACCTCGCTTGCGGAGTGGTAGAGACCCGAGGCCACCTTCTCCTCCACGAACTTCCGGAGCTCATCGGTCAGCGAGACGTTCATGGAAGGGAGTCTAGTGCTGGTAGCAAGAATTGTCCAGGTTGGACATCGGCGTCCTGGGTGCGTGAATGAAGTGAGATTCCGAATCGCTGTGACGCGCCCATCCGAGCCTTTCCAAGCATCTCAACGTCGATACGTTGTTGGGACTGGCCTGGAGGTTCGCATGGTGACACTTGGACGACCAACCGTTACCTCACAGACGCCGAACATCTGCAGGTTCGAATCCTATTCGGACACCCAACCATCACCTGACGAACGGAGAGAGCCTGTTCGCCAGGTACTACATGGTGAACCATCCATCGCCGCGCGAGCGGACAGAGGCCGTGGCCGAGAGGTCGCGGCCTTTCGCGTTGCAGAGCGAGACGCGCGAAGTCGGAAGTCGGTCGCGAGATGCGGGTTCGGAATGACGATGCGCGGGGCGCAATGAAGGGGCGGAGAGCCGTCACTGTTAACCGGAGAGCGCATTGGTGCGCGGTCTCGGCGGCGCGCAGCGCCGTTCTCTCCGCCTCTCCGTCGCGGACTCGGAGTCCGCTGCAGATGTTGCAGAGAATCGGGGACGAACGGGACTTCTCTGCAGGACTCGGAGTCCGGGGGCTTGGCGGCGCAAAGTGTGCGAACGGCGGAGAGAGCGGACTCGGAGTCCTGCAGAGGTGCAGAGGGCGCCTACTCGACCTCGATCTGGAACCCGTTCGTGTTCGAGAAGCCGCCCTTGCCGCCCGCGTCGACGATCATCGCCTGCAGCGTGAGCGTGAGCGGCACCGGTGTGTTCGCGGGCAGGATCCCGGGGAACGAGATCGAGCCGGCACCGGGCCCGCTCGCGCCGATCGGGAACAGCGGGACCGGGCCGACGATCGCCGGGAGCACCGGCGCGACGTTCAGCATGCAGCCGAAGCCCATCGGGATCGCGGCCTGACCGAGGCCGATGAACATGAGCGCGCTGCCGCCGCCGACCCCGTTCGAGATGGTGACTTGGAGCTGGCCGCCGGGCGTGGGCGAGCCGGTGACGCCGAGAGACGGGACGACGCCGCCGGTGCCGTAGCAGCCGGTGCCGTAGGGAACGAGTTGGGGCGGACCGAGGCCGAACGAGTAGGCCGCGCCGGTCATTGGACCGTGGGTCGCGTCGCCCCAAGCGCCGGAGACGAGGTGCTGGCCGTCGGTGGCAATCGAACACCCGAACCCCTTCACGGGCCCGCCGTCGGATGCCTTGAGCTTCGCGATCTGCCATCCTGACGCCGCGTCAAAGAGGTAGGCCGATCCGGACTGGAGGCCGTCATCGTTGTCGGTGTGCGCCGCGACGATGGCGAACCCGTTGCGGAGTGCGACGCTTCCGCCAAAGCCATCGCCTGGGAAGCCATCCGCTGCAGTGAATGTCCGGATCGTCGTGCTGAGAGCCAGGTCCCGGAGCACAGCGACGCCGCCCGACGGTGACCCGAGCAGCGCCCGGTTCGCGTCGATCGACACGCACCCGTACGCCCCATTAATCTTGCCGATCTCCTGCCCGGTCGTCAGATCGAACACATATGCAGTGCCCTTTGTCGGCGAGAGAACGATCGCGCGGTCGCCGTCGAAGTCGAGCCCGAATCCGAATTGGTCCATGGGCGCACGATCGGAAGACGTGAGCTTCAGGAGCTCTTGGCCCGTCGTCAGGTCGAACAGGTACGCGGCGCCTCGGTAGCCCTCGACGCCGCTCGCGCCGACGAGTGCCCTGTCGCCGCGCACGGCGACGCGGACTCCGAAGATGTCGCCCGCCGCGCCGTCTGAGGCCGTGAGCTTTCGGATGAACACGCCACTTGTCGCGTCGAACACGTACACGGACCCCGAGGCGGCTCCCTTGTCACTGTCCTGGTAGGCGCCGACGATGCAGCGGCCGCCGTCGATGGCGACGGAGATGCCAAAGCTGTCGGACGTGGTCCCGTCGAACGCCAGAAGCTCGGTGACTTGGATTCCCGTGCTCGTGTCGAACAGGTACGCGGATCCCGACTGCAGTCCGAGGTGGTCGTGATTCAGGGCTCCGACGACGGCGCGATCTCCTGCGACGCCGACCGCCTGGCCGAACCAGTCGTCGGCGGCGCCGTCGGCGGCAACGAGCTTGCGCTGAAACGTCTGCGCGCCGGCGCTAGTCCCGAGAGCCGCCACTAGGCAAGCGACGATGAACGAGCGTGATCCCATACGAACCTCCCCAACGAATCGCGTGCGCTCAGACCGGCGGCTGAATCCCGCGGCGAGTCTATCGCAGACCGCCCGCGACGCCCACGGCGGCACTCAGGCGCCGAAGGCTCAGTGGGCGATTGAGAATGGCCGCGGCGTCGCGAGGATCTGACCCATGGCCGCGTCACCGGATCGCGATCGTCTTTCTTTTCTCGCCGTCCTCCTCCGCGACCGCAACGCGATCGACGCGAAGATCGCGTCGCTGATCGGCCGCCCGGTCTTCGCCGGCCACATCGGCGAGTTCATCGCGGCGCGCGTGTTCGACATCGAGATGAACACCTCCGCGACGGCGAAGGGGCACGACGGCGTGTTCCGCAGCGGGCCGCACACCGGCAAGACAGTGAACGTGAAGATGCACGCGGCACACTCGGGTCTGCTCGACATGAGCGTCGCCGATCCGCCCGACCTCTACCTCGTGGTGGCGGGACCGAGCGTTCCCGCGGCGACCTCGCGCGGGACGCACCGGCCGCTCGTGATCGAGAGCGTGTTCCTGCTGTCACACGAGGAACTGCTCGCGAGCGGCGTGAAGCCGGGCATCGCGGCGTCGGTGCGGAAGGCGATCTGGACGAAGGGGTGCGTGTTCCCGAGCGCGAGCGAGGAGTTCCCGATCGCGGAGGAGCAGAAGGAGATACTGCGGCTGTTCGGGCCAATCGAAGGCTGAAGCGGGCGCGCGCGGCGCGGGGTTCCCATCCGGACCGTCGCCGCTACGCTCCGCGGCGCGGCGCCGGTGGGGATCGGCGCGAGCGGGAGATCTGCGGTGAGAATGCGGAAGATCCGCGGGCGCGCACGCAGTCGCCCGAAGCACCCAGGGTGCAAACCTCCGGGCTGCGAGTGCGACCCCGATCATCCGCGGTTTCGGGAGCGGGCCGGAGCAGACGGCGACCGCCCCGTCCGTTCGCTCGACGACGTCGTCAATGCGTTCATCCGCGACTACCGCGACCTGTGGCGCACGATCGCAAGGCGGCACTTCTGGAAATGCTATTAACGGCGTGTCGCCGAAAAACCCACAAAAGCAAGCGTACGAAGATGCCGCCAACAAAGAGTTCGAATCGAAGTAACGAGTCGCCGCGCAGCGTCCGCCGCGTGGTCGGTGATATCGTGCGCGTTGCGTTGGATGCCGAGCATCACGCATACGCGCGTGTGCTGCCGCCTCCACTGTTTGCGTTTTACGACTCGCGAACTACTGAAGATCTGGAGCCGGTTGTGATTCTTCGCTTTCCCGTTCTCTTTCGAGTGTGGGTCATGGACCGCGCCGTGACCCGCGGCGAGTGGCCGGTGATCGGTCACGTCCCATTGACGTCCGATGAGCGCGAGCCTCCGACATTCTTCAAGCAGGACGCGCTATCGAAGCAATGTTCGCTTTACCTTCCCGGCGGGAGGGAAGTGCCGACAACGCCTGCGGAGTGCGCGCACCTTGAACGCGCGGCTGTGTGGGAACCGCGCCACGTTGTAGATCGACTCAACGACCACTACGCGGGAAGGCGAAACAAGTGGTTCGAGTCGCTGCGAGTACGCGGCGCATGAACGCTGACTGAATCGTGTGCGGTCCAACAGTTCCGCTGCAGGGTCCGACTATTCAGCCGCGCGCCATTCGCCCGCATTCGCGCACCGTCAT
>CAZBOK010000167.1:0-9652 GCA_964493525.1 uncultured Phycisphaeraceae bacterium
GCTCCCCCGGAGCGGAACGCTCCGGGAAGAGATCCGTTCCGCATCGACCTTCCCCCAAAGAACCTGGGTGTTGCTGCGCCGGGAGCGGGGGCGCGAAGGGTCGCTCGATCCGACATCCGCAGCGAGGACGCCAACCGGCGTCGTGCATCGCCATCGGTCCTCAGAGCCCGCGGTTCATCGCCACGAGCGCCCGTCCGCAGCGAGGACCGCGGAGCGAGCGACCCTTCGCGCCCCCGCTCCCGTTCCTTCGACTCCGCCCGACCGCGCCCTACACGCGATATCCGTTCATCCCGCCCTTGCCGTCATCGACATCGAACCAAGCATCGAGCAACTCGAACCAGTTCTCGACCTTGCCGTCGCCCGAGACCGCGCCGTCTGCGCATGCGGCCCAGTGCCCGTAGCATTCGTCGTTCGGGCCGGGGCCGTACCAGTCGTACTTGCTCCACGACTTCGCTCCGAGCAGTGCGGTGTGATCGCCGTCGGGGCACACGATGAAGACGCCGTTCTTGCCCGCTTCGAACCCGCGATACCCGGACATGCCGAACGACGCGTCGACGAGATCGTCGATGCGCGCCATCAGCGTCTTCGCGGCATCCGTGACGGACGCGGGGAACTGGTCGCTCGCCGCGACGCGCTTCGCGATGTCGTAGACGTCGACGAACGCGCGACCGCCGGCGAGATCGTCGTCGCTGTAGTTCATCGCGCACGTCTTGCCGTCGGCGCCGCCGGGGCCGCGCAGCGCGGCGAACTCCGCCTTCTTCCCGCTCTCGAACAACGCGACGGCGAGCGCGTCGAGCGCCTGCTTCGCGGGCTCGGCGCCGTTGAGATCGAGGCTCGCCGCGGCTTCGTACACCGCGTGCGCGTTCTCCGCCGGATGCTCTTTGCGACCGGCCTCGCCCTCCTCGATGATCATGCGACCGAACGTCGGCCCGTCGAGGTCTCGCGGATCGATCGCATTCTTCGGCAGCTCACCGCTCGACGGATCGCGCGTCTTGAAGCGCGCGAACACGCGCTCCCACGCGAGCGGCGGCCCGGCGTTCGGGATCGCGACCAACGTCTCGGTCGAGAACCCGCCGTTGCCGGGTCGCCACTGATACGCGATCTCGAGGCCGCACATGTTGCACAGCTCGAGGCCCATGAAGTCGACCGACTCGGCAGGGCCGACGATGTCGGAGAGCTCGGCAATGCCCATGTCCCGACCGCTCACTTCGTCGGGGCACATCGAAGCGCCGCTCGCGTGGCTGTAGATCATCAACCCGTATCGCTTCGCGGGGAACGCGCGCTTGATGAACGCGATGAACTTGCGGAGGTTGGTCGGGTCGGCGGAGTTCGCTTCGTATTCGCCGTCGAGCGTGATCTCGGGGAACTCCTTGCCGCCGTCGAGCCGCTCGCAGTGATGCTTCCGCACCCGGTAGAGGCGAGCGTCGGCGAAGTCCTCGCCGAGGAACTCGGCGCCGTTGTAGTACCGCGCGCTGCGATCGATGAAGAGCACGATCTCCATGCCCGGATCCTCGTTCCACGCCTCGCTCAGCCGGTCGACGAACTCGATGACCGGCCCGTCCGCGTTGTTGTCCGCGGCGGCGTAGATCATGAACGTCCAGGGGCGCTCTTCGGCGGCGGCGTCGGCTCTTGCGGCGGGGGAGGCGACCAACGCGGCGCCGAGAACGACGGCTGCAGCAACGAACGATGACATGGTGGAGACCTCGTGGCGCGGCGGCGCACTGCGGCGCGAGCACTGTAACGGGCTCGCACGATCGGAACGAGATGCCGCGGGACGACGATCGGATGCGGGAGGATCCCGCGCGGATCAGCGCATTCGCTCCTCGAGCAAGCGGATGATCTCCGCGTTCTCGCGCTGGCGCGCGCGATCGAGCAGGGAGGTGCCGCTCCAATCGACGACGTCGAGGCGGGCGCCGCGGTCGAGGAGCCGCTTCACGGTCACCGCGTCGCCGCGTTGGATCGCCGCCCACAGCGGCACGCGCTGCATCTCGTCGCCGAGATTCGGATCAGCGCCGACCTCGAGGAGGGTCTCGAGCATCTCGTTGTCCTCGGTCCAGGACACGTCGACGAGCGCGGTGCGCCCTTCCGTCGTCGATTTCGGCCAACCCTGGTCGCGCGCGTTGACGTCGACCCCGGCGCGCACCATTCGTCGCACCGCCTCGTCGTCGCCGGAGTCGACGGCGTGGAAGAATCGCGCGATGTCGAGCCGCGCGCTCGAAGCCCCGTGAGCCAGGAGCAGGCCGACGACGTCCTCCCGTCCCATCCGCGCGGCGAGCATTGCGGGAGTCCATCCGACACGCGTGCGCCGCTCGAGGTCCGCTCCGGCGGCGACGAGCGGCGGGACCAGTTCCATGAAGCCGCGCTCGATCACCATCAGGAGCGGGGTGTCCGAGGAGTCCCCGATCGGCCGGTCGTGGTCCGCGCCGTTCGCGAGGAGTTTCGTCAAGACCTCCGGTGACTTGCGGAGCGCGATTGCCACACCGACCAGGCTCAGGTCGTTTTCTCCGCTCAATCCTGCGAACGACGATCCGAACGACACCGCGAGATCGATGACGTCCGCGCGATCGTCCGAGAGGGCTCCTTGCACCACTCGTCCGAGCGCGCGGCCGGACGGCGTGGATGCGTGCAGGTCGTGCAGGAGCCGCGCGATCTCGACGTGCCCACGCTCGAGCGCGACGAGGAGCGGCGTGAACCCGTCCATGTCCTCCGCGTCGATCGTCGCATTCCGCGCGACGAGCAGGCGGACGAGGTCCGCGCGGCCGGATGCCGCCGCCGCGTGCAGCGGCGTCGAACCGTCGGAATGCACCGCACGCACGTCCGCGCCCGCGAGCACGAGTCGGAGCGCGATCTCCGATTCGCCGCGAGCGCACGCGATGAACAGTGGCGTCGCTTCGAACGCCACGGACGGCCGCTTCGGGCGCAGCGGAGGGGTCGCGACCCTTTGTTCGAAGTCCGCGCCCCCCGAGATGCGTCGCTCGACCTCGGAGAGATCACCGATCAGGACCGCGTCCGCGAGGTCGGATGTCGTCTCGGCCTGCTGGCGTTCGGAAGCGAGGGTCTCGCGCCATGGAACGGACCGAATTCCCCCGCCGCACGTCATCGCGGTCTGCCTCGGGAACTCCTTCCGGAAACGGTCGAGGTCCGGCTTGGACCACGACCAGGGAACGCACACTTGCGTCATGTCCGGGTGCGCTCTCACGAACCGACTCACGCCTTCGATCGTGACGGCCGTGTCCTCGAGCTGCATCACGCGGATGCTCGCGAGCGTTTCCAGGCAGCGGAGCGTCGAGTCGTCCACGAGCGTCCGATCGAGGCGGAGTCCGGCGAGGCGCGGCAGACCCGCGAGCGGGCGGAGGCCGTCGGTGCCGATTCGAGTCCTTTCGAGACACAACTGCGCGAGGTTCCTGCACGCCGAGAGCCGCGCGATTCCGGAATCGGTGACCGTGTCTGCGCCGGACAGTTCGAGTCGTTCGAGTCGTGGCAACTTCGCCAGGTGTTCGAAGGTGGCATCGCGGATCGGGCACCAGCCCAGCTTCAGATCGCGGAGCTGACCGAGCGTGTCGAAGGCACCGAATCCCGAGCCATCGACGTGCGTTTGACTCAGATCGAGCGCGCGCAGATCTCGCAGAGGGCGGAGGTGGGAGAGGCCCGCATCCGTGACGGCGGTCCGGTTCAATCGGAGCGCCATCAGCTCGGAGAGCAGACCGAGGTGGGCGAGGCCGGCATCCGTGATCGACGTTCCGTCGAGTTCGAGCGCCTGCAGCGAGTGGAGCTGCCCGATCACGACGAGCGCCTCGTCGTCCACCCATTCGCAGCCGTTCAGCGCGAGTCCGCGAAGGTTCGGGCAGCCGGCGAGGAACCCGATCTCCGCGCTCGCGTGCTTTCCGCCGAGAATCCGCAGCGTCTGCAGCTCGGGAAGCTCGCCAAGGAACCGGAGGTTCTCGTCGACGCTCTCGCGGTACAGCGACACCCCGACGACACGTTCGCCGTCACGATCGATGAAAGCGCCGAGCCTCTCGATCCGCGCCACCACGTTCTCGTCGCAACTCGCGACGAGTCTGGGGCTGACCGCAAGGATCGCGGTCAGAGCGGTCGTTGCGAATCGCGGGCTCGGCATCATGGGTCGTCCTCTCTCGAGAGACGGACGGAGCACAACGCGTTCCCTACTCGCCGATCACCGCGCGGCGGCTTGCTCCTTCGCGCACTGCTTGCACTCGCACAGCCGGCGCAGGCGGTCAAACGTGTACAGGCCGGTGTTGTGGCCGTCGCTCCAGTGGATCTGCAGCGCGTAGCGGCCGGTCTGCTCGATCTGGCGCGGGCGGACGTTCGGATCGATGAACTCGAGGACGACCTTGCGCTTGCCGGTGTGCTCGTCGACGCACTGCGCGCACGAGCACTGGAAGCGCAGGTACTGGTAGCGGTACTCGCTCTCGTGACCGTCTGACCAGGTGATCCGCAGGCGCGGACCGGACGCGTCGACGTTCACCGGTTGACCGGTCTCCGTCCCCGCGAGCGTGACCGTCGAAAGCGCCGCGGCCACGCGCTTCGCGAGGTCGCGGAACGCCGCAGCCGTCTGGCCGTCCGGCGCGGCCTCGACCACCGGGACGCCGTCGTCGCCCAGCGCGGCGAGGATCGGCTCCAGCGGGATGCGGCCGAGCAGCGGCACGCCCCAATCCTCCCACGGCGCCGCGCCGCCCTTCGGACGGAACACATCGTGGCGCGTCGAGCAGTTCGAGCAGACGAAGTACGCCATGTTCTCGACGACCCCGAGAACGGGCACGCGCACCGAGCCGAACATCTTGAGTCCGCGCTTCGCGACTTCCGACGCGACGTCCTGCGGCGTCGTCACGATCACCGCGCCGGTGATTTCCGCGGTCTGCGTCAACGTGATCTGCACGTCGCCGGTGCCGGGCGGCATGTCGATGACGAGGTAGTCGAGCTCGCCCCAATCGACCTTGGTGAGGAACTGCTGGATCAACCCCGACGCGAGCGGGCCGCGCCACACGACCGGCGACTGGTCGTTCACCAGCATGCCCATCGACATGAACGAGAGGCCGTGCGCGGTGAACGGCTTCAGCAGACCTTGCGGAGTCGTGCGCGCTTCGCCGTGTCCGCCGATCATGCGCGCGACCGACGGCCCGTAGACGTCCGCGTCCATCAGGCCGACCTTCGCGCCGCTCTCCGCGAGCGCGGCCGCGAGGTTGACGGCGACGGTCGACTTGCCGACGCCGCCCTTGCCCGATGCGACCGCGAGCACGTTCTTCACGCCGGGGAGGACCGGGCCCTTCTTCTCGGCGGCGCGCACCTGCGCCGTCATCGAGACGTCGACCGCCGTCACGCCGGGGATCGCGCGGATGCGCTCCTCGCACTCCGACTTCAAGCGCTCCTTCACCGGGCACGCGGGAGTCGTGAGCTCGACGGTCGCCGCCACGCGGCCGCCGTCGATCGTCACCTTCTTCACGAATCCGAGCGAGACGATGTCGCGATGCAGGTCGGGGTCCTCGACGCCGCGCAGCGCATCGAGAACCTGCGCCTCCGTGATTCCCTTTGCCATCACCCGAGCCGCTTCTTCAGCGAGTCGAGCTGCTTGGTCATCTCGGCGGGCAACCGCGAACCGAACGTCCCGAAGAACTCGCCGATGCCCTTGCTCTCCTCGCGCCAGTCGTTCGTGTCGAGCGCGAGCAACTCCTTCATCGACTCGGGCGAGACGTCGAGGCCGCGCACGTCGATCGCGTCGGCGGTGGGAACGTGGCCGATCGCCGTCTCGGTCGCCTTGCCCTTGCCCTCGCAGCGGTCGATGATCCACTGCAGCACGCGCAGGTTCTGACCGAACCCGGGCCACAGGAACTTGCCGCTCGAGCCCTTGCGGAACCAGTTCACGTGGAAGACCTTCGGCAGCGCCGCAGGCGTCGAGCGCGTGCCGATCTTCAGCCAGTGATTCCAGTAGTCGGCCATGTTGTATCCGCAGAACGGGAGCATCGCGAACGGGTCGCGGCGCACCACGCCGACGGCGCCGGTCGCGGCCGCGGTCGTCTCCGAGCCCATCGACGCGCCGACGAACACGCCGTGGTTCCAGTCGAACGACTGGTACACGAGCGGCGCGAGGCGCGCGCGGCGGCCGCCGAACACGAACGCGGAGATCGGCACGCCGGACGGGTTCTCCATCTCGGGCGAGATGCACGGGCACTGCTTCGCGGGCGTCGTGAAGCGCGAGTTCGGGTGCGCCGCCTTCTCGGTCGACGCGGGCGTCCACGGCTTGCCCTGCCAGTCGGTCGCCTTCGCGGGCGGCGCGGACAGACCTTCCCACCACGGCTGCAGATCGTCGGTGAGCGCGGTGTTCGTGAAGATCGAGTTCGTCTTCAGCGCGGCGACGGCGTTCGGGTTGGTGTCCACGCCGGTGCCGGGCGCCACGCCGAAGAAGCCGGCCTCCGGGTTGATCGCCCAGAGCCGTCCGTCCGCGCCGAACTTCAGCCACGAGATGTCGTCGCCGACCGTCCAGACCTTCCAGCCCTTGAACTCGGCAGGCGGCACCAGCATCGCGAGGTTCGTCTTGCCGCACGCGCTCGGGAACGCGGCGCAGATGTAGGTCGTCTTGCCCTCGGGGTTCTGCACGCCGACGATCAGCATGTGCTCCGCGAGCCAGCCTTCATCGCGGCCCATCGTGCTCGCGATGCGCAGCGCGAAGCACTTCTTGCCGAGCAGCGCGTTGCCGCCGTAGCCGGAGCCGATCGACCAGATCGTGCGCGATTCGGGGAAGTGCGCGATGAAGCGGCGGTCCGGCGACAGGTCGCCGAGCGAGTGCAGGCCGCGGCAGAACTCGTTGCCGCCCTTGCCGCTCGCGAGGTGCTCGAGCGCGACCGAGCCCATGCGGGTCATGATGCGCATGTTGAGCGCGACGTACGCGCTGTCGGTCACTTCCACGCCGACCTTGCTCATCGGCGAGCCGGCCGGGCCCATGAGGTAGGGGACCACGTACATCGTCCGGCCCTTCATCGCGCCCTTGAAGAGCGGCGTGAGCTGGGCCTTCATCTCGGCGGGCGCCTTCCAGTTGTTCGTGGGGCCCGCGTCTTCCTTCTTCTCGGAGCAGATGAACGTCAGGTGCTCGGTGCGCGCGACGTCGCTCGGGTGGCTGCGGTGGTAGTAGCAGCCCGGCCACTTCTTCTGGTCGAGGGTGACCAGAGTGCCGTCCTTCACCATCTGATCGATCAGGCGGCGCTTCTCTTCCTCGGAGCCGTCGCACCAGACGACCCGGTCCGGAGTGGTGAGCGCCGCGACCTCGTTGACCCAGGACTCGATCGCACCATTCTTCGACATCACGACCGTTCACCTCGACGATTCACGGGTGGTGGGGAAACGGAGGATTTTGCCGGATCGGGGCCCGCGAGTGAAGGGGCGAGGGGCGGTCAGGGCGCCGCGAGGCGGAGCGCGATCCGGCAGCGGGCGTCGACCCGATCTCCCTTCTTGATGCCGCGGCCGCGGCCGTAGTTCTGCTCCCACTCGCCGAGACCGGCGCCGGTGCCGCCGGACCAATCGTTTACGTACAGCGCGGTTCGGTCGGATTCGACGCACGCGCGCACCGCCTGGCTCCCGTCCGAGCGGACGACGAACCCCGCGCCGCGGGTGCCGCCGAGCAACGCCCAATCGATGCCGCGCTTCGTCGACCGGAAGTCGTTCGATCCCATCGGCGTGACGTCCTGCGCCCAGGGCCAACTCGGCGGCAGCGTCACCGCGTGGTCGGGGAACGCGATCGCGCGCCCGTGCGGCCGGCCGATCGCGTCGTCCGGGTACACGCTCCATTCCGCGCGCCGCGACCACTCGAGCATCTGCAGCCCGCGCGGCCCGGCGAGGCGGATGCCGACCTCGCGGACCGCGATCTCCGGACCGTTCCAGGTGAACGATGCGGCGACCAGCATTTCACCCGCGGGAGTGACGAGGCAGTCGACGTCGCCGGACATCGAATCGAACTCGCCGAACACGTGCACGTGGACGTTCTCGTCCTCCGCGGCGACGTCGATGCGCGTCGGCCGCCAGGTCGTGCGGTCGGGAATCGATGCAAACGGACGGCCGGACTCGAGCACGTGGATCGACGGCAGCTCGAGGAGCACCGGCTCGCCGCGGACGACGGCGCGGCGCAAGAGGCCGGTGCCGCGGTCGATCGCGATCTCGAAGTCCTGGCCAATGATCGCCGTCGCGTGCCCGGCCAGCGCGAACTCCTCGCGCAGGAGGAGCGGCGCGACCCGCGGCGGCGCGCCGGGCGGATCGGGCAGGACGCGCTCGCCGAACGGGATGCGCGCCTCGTCGACGACGCGGCCCGCCGGATCGGTGACCTCGATCTCGAGCGACTCTCCCGCCTTGGGTGCGCGCCGCGGCGCGATCGTCAGTTCGCCGCGCGCGTGCGGCGGGATCGACGTCGTCGTCGCGGTGCCGGTCTCGTCGACGAGGCGCCACGCGAACTTCACCTCGGTGAGATCGGTGAAGTCGAACCGATTCTCGACCGGCACGCGGATCGGCGCGCCGAACGCGGGCAACGCGAGCGGTGCCTCGGCGAGCTTCACCGGAGTGTGCAGCTTGCGCGTGAGCCAGTACTCCGGCTTCGCGCGACGCCAGCCGTCGACGAGTCCCCAGGGCGCATCGCCGCAGATGCCGCGGCCGGGCAACGAGTACTCGTCGTCGACGAAGTGCGAGCGCGTCCCGCCGCGTCCGTACTCGATGCCGCGGCCCGGCACGCAGAAGAGGTCGTCGGACCACGCCCAGATCAGCGAGCCCTGCGTCGCGCGGCTGGCGAGGAACCGCTCGAAGACGGGGATGAGCGGCTCGATCCACGCGTCGCGGATCCCGGGGTCGATCCACATCTCGCCGGCGTCGGACCAGATCCCCTGGAACGGCGCGAGGCTCTCGTCGAACAGCAGCGGCTTGTCGAGGTTCTCCTGCTCGTCGATGCGCGCGACGGTCATCGGGTTGTGCAGCGTCGCGATGTCGAGCCACGCGCTGGTCGCCGCGCCGAGCGGGCGCGACGGATCGGCCGCGCGCACTGCCTGCTCCGCGAGCTCGAAGCCGCGTCCGAATTCGCTCTCGTTGCACAGCGACCACATGAACACGCACGGATGGTTGCGGTCGCGCGCGAGCAGCTCGGCGGTGAGCTGACGGATGCGCGGCGCGAGGCGCAGGTCGTTCGACGAGGAGACCCAGCAGAACGGCGCTTCGTCCTCGACGAACAGGCCGAGCTCGTCGGCGATGTCGAGCAGCTCGGGGATCGGCGGGTAGTGCGAGGTGCGCAGCGCGTTCAGGTTCGCGGCCTTCATCATCGAGAGGTCAGTGCGCGTCAGCTCGGGCGTCACCGCGCGGCCGACCAGCGGGTGCGAGTCGTGGTGGCAGGTGCCGCGGATCTTGACCGGCGATCCGTTCACGAGGAGCTGCGGCCCGCGAATCGTCGTCTGGCGGAAGCCGATCCGTTGAGCGAGCCGCTGCACCGTCGCCGCTCCGTCGGCGAGCTCGATCGAGAGGACGTGCAGGCGCGGGTGCTCCGGATCCCACTTCGCGGGCGCGGTCACCTTCAGCTCGATCGGAACGATGACCCGCTCGTGCGCCGGCAACGCGACCGCGATCGGCGTCGCGGCCGCGAGCGTCGCGCCGGTCGCGCCCGTCGCACCGG
>CAZBOK010000168.1:0-9579 GCA_964493525.1 uncultured Phycisphaeraceae bacterium
CTTCCGCCCGCGGCATGCTGTTAGGATCCGCGCGCATGACGGACCACGCGAAGATCGAACAGGCCGTGCGCATGATCCTCGAGGCCGTGGGCGAGGATCCGAAGCGCGACGGATTGAAGGACACGCCGGCGCGCGTCGCACGCATGTACACGGAGATCTTCGGCGGCCTCCGGCTCGACCCCGCGCGCCACCTCGAGAAGGTGTTCGACGAGGATCATCACGAGCTGGTGCTGGTCAAGGACATCCCGTTCGACTCGTTCTGCGAGCACCACCTGCTGCCGTTCACGGGGCGCGCGCACGTGGCGTACATCCCGCAAGGCCGCGTCATCGGGCTCTCGAAGCTCGCGCGCGTGGTCGAAGACTTCTCGCGCCGCCCGCAGGTCCAGGAGCGGCTCACGTCGCAGATCGCCGACCTCCTCGACGCGAAGCTGAAGCCGTCCGGCGTCGCCGTCGTGCTCGAGGCGACGCACACGTGCATGACGGTGCGCGGAATCCGCAAGCCCGGGTCGTTGATGATCACGTCCGCGCTGCGCGGCGTCTTCCACACCAGCGCACCGACGCGCAACGAGGTGATGTCGTTGATCATGGAGCGGAAGGCGGAGAGGTAGCGATGAAGCTCGCGTCGCTCGTGCTCGGATCGCTGATGGCCGCGCTTGCCGCGCCGTCGATCGCGGCGGCGCGCTCGGTGTGCCAGGAGAGCATCGGCTTCGCCGGTCCCGGCACGATGAAGATCGCTCTCTGCGGCGACCCGCTCGACTCCCCCGCCGCCATCGCCACGTTCTCGTTGTCCGGCGCGCCCGCGTCGACGCCGGTGCTCGTGTTCGCCGGTCTCGTGAACGCGCCGACGCCGATCCTCGGCGGCACGCTCGTTCCGGTGCCGCCGTCCGTGACGGTCGCGATCATGAGCGATGCATCGGGCGCGTTCTCCGCGCCGGTTGCGGGGCTCACGACCGCGGCGGTGCCGGTGTTCGCGCAGGCGGTCACGCCGTCCGCGCCGCACGCGTTCTCGAACGCGCTGCGCATCGTGTTCGGCGATCCCGGACCGTTGTACTCGCAGGATTTCGCCGTCGCGAACGGCAGCCCGTGGCCGGCGCCGTGGCAGCCGATCGGCGGCATGGTCACGCTCGCCGACGTGCAGAACGGCCGCGCGCGTCTCGAGGGATTCACCGGGCAGGTCGCGCGCATGAGCCTGCAGGGTGTGTCCGCGTCGAACGTCGAGGTCACGTACACGATCCAGTACCAGTCGTTCCACGCGCAGGGGATCGGCTTCTACGTCCGGCAGAACGGCGGCTGCCTGCAGAACACTCCGCTGCACGGCCAGGGCTACGCGATCTACCTCGAGGGCGGGTTCATCTTCCAAGGCTCGTTCGGACTGTGGCGCGAAGTCGACGGCGTGGAGACGAAGTTCGCCGAGACGATCGATCCGATCCCGGGCGGCGTGCAGGACGGCGTCGACTACCGCGTGCGCTACCGCGTCGAGCAGGTGAACGCGACCACCACGCGCCTGCGCGCGAAGCTGTGGCGAGCCGACGTGACGGAGCCGGCCGCGTGGACGATCGACGCCACCGATTCGACGCCGATCCTGCAGGGCACGACCGGCGGCTTCGCGGCCGACATCTACAACTACTCGGGGATGGGCCGCATCCAGCTCGACGATCTGTTCGTCACGAAGATCGGCTGAGCGTCGGCGGAGGGTCGATGCTCGCGCTCCTCATCCTGCTGGGACAGCTCCCGGCATCCGCGCCGGCCGTGTCGTCCGATCGTGTCGTCCCGCTCGCGATCGACGCGAGCGATCCGCGGCTCGAAGGGCACGGCGGTTTCGAGCGCGTCGAGTTCATGAGCGAGTCCGCGGGCGTGCTGCACCTGTGGACGACGCAGGACGACAGCCTCGATCTGCTGCTGCGCATCGAATCGAGCGACGGGGACACGCTTGCGGAGGACGATGACTCCGGCGGCGGCAGCACGCCGTTCCTCGCGATCGAAGTGGCGCCGGGCGACCGGTTCTTCGTCGTCACGGGCGCGGCGCGCGACGGAGCGTTCGGCCGATTCGAGCTCCACTTCGCGCTCGGGAGCGAGACGGCGGACACGCGCGCGGCCGCCGACGCGTCGCGCTCGACCGGAGCGGAGATCGCACGACTTCGTGACGCGAACGACCTCGCCGGCGCGCGGGCGCTCGCGCGCGAGCGAATCGACCGGCTCGCGTCGGTCGCGGGCGCGGAGTCGAGCGACTACGTGACCGATGAGCTCTCCGATGCCGCGTTCGACGCGCTCGCTCTCTCGCTGCCGGGAGACGCAGCGCGGGCGTGGCAGCTCCGGCTCCGCTATCTCGAGCACGTCGTTCCGAACGAGCACCCGACCCTGCTGAACCAGCTCTCGAACCTCGCGGAGGCGCTGCAGCAGACCGGCGACCTCGAGAGCGCGCGCTCGCTCGAACTGCGGGCGCTCGACGCGCTGACCCGCACTCGCGCCGAGGACGATGAAGACCTCTGGATCGCGCGGACGAACCTCGTCGCGATCTCGATGCAGCTCGGCGATACGAAGGCCGCGCGCGAGCTGTCTTACCGCGTGCTCGAAGTCGGCGCGCGGATGTTCGCGCCGGACGCGCCGGAGCTGCAGACGGCGCGCATGAATCACGGCCTGATCCTGCTCACGGCCGGCGAGCTCGGAAGCGCGCGAGCGACGTTCGAGCAGGTCGTCGCGGCGTTCGCGCGGACACTGCCCGACGAGCATCCCGATCTCCAGCGCGCGCGTCAGAACCTCGTCGTGACGCTCGTCCCGCTCGGCGATCTCGCCGCCGCGCGTTCTCTCGAGGAGCGAGTGCTGTCGATCTGGACGCGCACGCTGCCGGACGATCATCCGGACCTGCAGCGCGCGCGCGTCAACCTCGCCGGCATCCTCGATTCACTCGGCGACCTCGCCGGTGCGCGCGCGCTCGAGGAGCAAGCGCTCGCGGTGTTGTCACGCCGACTGCCGGACGATCACCCCGATCTCCAGAAAGCGCGGTCGCATCTCGCCGCCACGATGGCGGCGCTCGGCGATTCCGCGGCCGCGCGCGCGCTGCAGGAGCGCGTGCTGGAGGCCAACGTTCGCACCCTGCCCGCGGATCATCCGAGCATCCAGTCGGCGCGCCTCGCGCTCGCGGGGACGCTTCGCCGGATGCGCGACCTCGCCGGCGCGCGCGCACTCGGCGAAGAGGCGCTCGCTGCGCGAACGCGCGTCCTCCCCGGGACGAGCCCTGAGCTCCAGTGGGCGCGGCTCGACCTCGCCGCGACGCTCGCGGCGAGCGGCGATCGCGCCGGCGCGCGAGCGCTCGTCGAGCAGGCGCTCGCGACGTTCGTGCAGACGCTGCCGGAGGATCATCCGAGCACCCAGGACGCGCGCCGGACTCTCGCGGCGATTCTCGCGCACGAGGCGGTGACTGAGCCGGATCGATCCGCGAAGGAGCGCGCGCGACAGCGATGCGCCGAATTGATCGCGGCGGCGTGTCGCTCGCAAACTCGGGCGGCGCAGGACGCCATCGCGGCGAGCTCACCGCGCGAGGCCGAGGAACGTTGCATTCGCCTGGCGAGACCGATCGCGGACGCGTTGACGTTCGCGCTCGGCTTCGGCGACCTCGGACCGTCGCCAGAGCTCGCGGCCGACGCGTTCGCGCTGTCGGAAGTGACCCGCGGCGCGGCGGGGGCGGCGGCCGGCCTCCTGCGGCGCGCGGCAAGCACTCCCGAGTCGCGCGCCTTGCGCGAAGCGCTGCACGCATCGAGCTGCGAGCTCGCGGCCCTCACGCGCAAGGGAACGACGAACGAGGAGTTCGACCGCGCGCGCGCGAAGCGCGACGCGATCGGACGCGAGCTCGCGGCGCTCGCGGCGGGTTCCGCGGGCGGCGCACACGGTCTCGGGGTCGACGTCGATTCCGTCAGCATGCGGCTCGGCGAGAAGGACGCGGCAGTGGCGTTCCGCCGCTACACGAAGCTGTCGAACGGCACGGCCGGCAGCGAATCGATCGAATCGTTCTGCGCGTTCGTCATCCGCAACGCCGGGGCGGCCGACGCGCCGCGGAAGCCGCGCCTGACGCTCGTGGACCTCGGGGCGCTCGACGCGATCGAAGCGGAGATCGAGACGCGGCGCGCCGAGATCGCGCGTGGCACGGTGCGCGGCGCGCGGATCGCGGCCGGCACCGCGGTCGGCACATCGACGACTCAGAAGTTGCGCGAGCTCGTCTTCGATCCGCTCCTGCCCGCGCTCGGCGACGCGACGCGCGTGATCGTCGTCCCCGACGACGTGCTGAACGTCGTGCCGCTCGACGCGCTGCCGCTCGACGGCGGCGCCGAGTTCGTCGGCGATCGCTGGCGCATCGAGACGCGCGCGACGTTGACCGAGCTGCAGGACGCGACGCCCGCTCGCGGGGACGGTCCGCTCGTCGCGATCGGCGGCGCCTCGTTCGATCCGCCGGCTCCCGACCGCGCCGCCGGGGAATCGCCGCCGCCGCGAACCTCCGACATCCTGAACGGGAGCTCGTGGGAGCACGGCTTCGCTCCGCTGCCCGGCACCGCGGACGAGGTGCGCGGCGTCGGCGCTCTGTACCGCGAGGCGTTCGGTGATGCGCGCGAAGCGCACGTGCTGGAAGGCGAAGCGGCGACGCGCGACGCGCTCGCCGACCTCGGGCCGAGCGCGCGCTTCCTGCACATCGCGACGCACGGCTGGTATGCGCCGGACTCGATCCGCTCGTGGAGCGACGCGACGCCGATCGACGAGCGCACCGGCCTCGGCGTCCGCGCGAGCGGAGAACAGCAGGTGAGCGGCACGAGCCCGATGCTGCTCTGCGGCCTGGCGCTCGCGGGCGCGAACCTCCCCGAGGACGCCGTCGGCCGCGCGCCGGGACTCGTCACCGCGGAGGAGATCGCGGCGCTCGATCTCTCGAACTGCGAGCTCGCCGTGCTCTCCGCGTGCGACACGAACGTCGGCGTGCGTCGCTTCGGGCAGGGCGTCGCGAGCCTGCAGCGCGCGCTGCAGATGGCGGGCGCGCGCAGCGTGATCACGTCGCTGTGGGAAGTCCCCGACGAAGCCACGAAGGAGCTGATGCTCGACTTCTACCGGCGCCTGTGGATCGCGAAGGAGCCGAAGGCGCAGGCGCTGTGGGAAGCGAAGAAGCACCTGCGCGACGCGCGCGACTCCGCGGGCCGGCCGATCTACACGGTGCGCGATTGGGCGGCGTGGGTGTTGACCGGCGATCCGGACTGACTCCGCGCTTGCCGGCCGCTCGCTCCCTCCGTCCTGGCCGATCGGCGCGGAACCGCTAGCATGCCCCCGGGTTTTCGATGCTCGTCTCCAAGTCCTTCACCTTCGACGCGGCGCACCAGCTCACCGACTACCACGGTGAGTGCGAGAACCTCCACGGCCACACGTTCCGCCTGATCGTCACGATCGACCACCCGGTGCAGAAGGACGGCATGGCGCTCGACTTCGTGCGCCTGAAGACGATCGTCCGCGAAGTCGTCGTGTCGCGCCTCGACCACACCTTCCTGAACAACCTGCTCCCGAACCCGTCGGCCGAGAACCTCGCGGTCTGGATCTGGGGCACGCTCGAGAAGGTGCTGCCGGTGAAGCTCCACGAGATCCAGCTCCACGAGACGCCGACCTCGTGGGTCACCTACCGCGGCGAGTGAGCTCGTCCTACCGCAGCGAATTGAACCGTGACGTCCCGGTCGCGAGTCCGGGCGAGTTCGCGCCGCTGCGCGTCGGGCCGCTGGCGATCGACCCGCCGGTCGTGCTCGCGCCGATGGCCGGCGTCACGAACGCGCCGTTCCGGCGGATCTGCCGGCGCTTCGGCGCCGGGCTCTACGTGAGCGAGATGATCACCGCGCGCGGGCTCGTCGAAGGCAACCGCAAGACCGCGCACCTCGCGTCGTTCGCGCCGGACGAAGTGCCGCGCTCGATCCAGCTCTACGGGACCGATCCGAAGATCGTCGGCGAGGCGGCGCGGCTGCTCGCCGGAGAAGGCAGGGTCGATCACATCGATCTCAACTTCGGGTGCCCGGTGCGGAAGGTGACGTCGCACGGCGGCGGCGCCGCGCTCCCGTGTCGCCCGCGTCTGCTCGGGCAGATCATCGGCTCGGTCGTGCGCGCGGCGGCGCCGGTTCCCGTCACGGTGAAGTTCCGCAAAGGCATCGACGACGATCACCTCACGCACCTGCGCACCGGGCAGGTCGCGGAGTCCGAAGGCGCGGCGGCCGTCGGCCTGCACGCGCGCACCGCGGCGCAACTGTATGACGGCCACGCCGATTGGAACGCGATCGCGGAGCTGAAGCAGGCCGTGACTTCGATCCCCGTGCTCGGCAACGGCGACGTGTACGAAGCGTTCGACGCGCTCCGCATGATGCGCGGCACCGGTTGCGACGGCGTCATCATCGGGCGCGGCTGCCTCGGCCGGCCGTGGCTCTTCCGCGACCTCGCCGATGCGTTCGCCGGCCGCGAGCCGCAGGATCCGCCGGCGCTCGGCGAAGTCGCCGCGGTCGCGCTCGAGCACGCGCGGCTCCTGTGCGAGTTCTTCGGCGAGTTCCTCGGCGTGCGCCACATGCGCCGGCACGGCTCCTGGTACACGAAGGGGTTCCGCTGCTCGACGCGCTTCCGCGAACGACTCGTGAAGTGCGAGACGCTCGCCGAGCTGGAGGCGCTGTTCGGAGCGGTCGACGCCGGCGAAGCGTTCCCGCCCGAATCGATGCGCGTGCGGCGCTGCAAGGGCAGCGGCACGCAGACCGTCGCGCTGCCGCAGGGATACCTCGATGGCGACCCCGACGACGACACCGTCCCCGCCGCCGCGGCCGCCGACGAGCTCGGCGCTGCGATGGACGGCGGGTAGCGATGCTCGCGCTCGCGGCCGCGCTCCTGCTCGCGTTCTGCACCTACGCCGTCTTCGGACTCCACTGGTGGGTCATCGAAGGCCACTCGGCGCCGCTGTGGATCGGCTGCGCGATCGTCTTCGTGCTCGCGCTCCTGCAGTTCCGGTCGCCGTCGCGACGCGCGAGCCGCGTGCTCGCGGCGTTCGACCTCGTCTACCTCGCGCTGATCGTCGTCGGCTCGCTCGTGCTGACGCATTACCCGAGCGACCGGCCGACCGGCCCGGCGCTCGGCGCGACGTTCCCGCGCGTCGAGCTCGCCGACGCATCGAGCGCGCGCGTCGTGACTCTCGGTGCACCGTCGGCCGGCAAGCGCGCGCAGTTCGTCGTCCTCTTCCGCGGCTTCTGGTGAACCTCGTGCGTGGCGGAGCTCGTGCGGCTCCGCGATCGCGCGCGCGACTTCGAGGACGCCGGCGTCGAGATCGTCGTCGCGTTCGAGGGAAGCAAGGACGACGCGCAGCGCGGCGCGCAGCGATTCCGCCTGCCGTTCCCCGTGGTCGTCGATGACGGCCGATTGATGGCGGCGACCGGCGTGAAGGACGCGGGCCACGGCCCCGGCGGCACGGACGTCTTCTTCGCGAGCAGCTACCTCGTCGATCGCGACGGCGTCGTGCGCTTCGCGTTCATCGGTTCGTCGGTGCGCTCGCGCGCCGAGCCGGACGACGTGCTCGCGGCGGCGCGCGGGATTCCGTGAGCGTCAGCTCGCGCGCGCCTTGAAGCGGCTCCGAAGCGCGATGAATGCCGGGACCGCGAAGACAGCCGTAATCACGCCCAGGTCGACGAGAGCTTCCGAACCGTGAGAACCGCGGTACTCGAGCAAATAGAACAACGCCAACAACGACCAGAGCACGATCAACAACACGATGAGCCGCGTGTTCATCGATCGCGCTGCGGTCAGCCACGCGTCCGCCGGCGGCGGCTTCGCGTCGATGCGCTGCAAATCACGAGTGAGCGGCCAGAAGAACACTCGGCGCGACCACGTCGACGTGACGACCGCGATGACGCCTCCGACGATCACGCTGCCGGATGCGGGTTCGATGGCGCGCACGGACGCGATCAGGAAGACGATCCACAGGACGTAAGTCCAGCGAGTCCCTCGCAAGAGCGCGCGCTCCATCTCCTCCGACTCGACGAGATATGCGACGCGCCCGAATCGACCGGTCGGGCAGAACAGACGACGGCCGTCGGCATCCGTTCGGAAGAAGGCCCACCGGATCGTCCCGTATTGCTCGGCACTCATCGCTCGATCCCCGTCCGACCGAGAACGCGCAGAGGATATGCGGACTTCCCGTCACGCGCGAGGCCCGCTCACTCCCCGGGCCAGGAGATCGGCATCCTGCGGCCGACGCCGAACGCGCGCTTCGTGATCTTGATGCCGGGCGCGGCCTGACGGCGCTTGTACTCGGCGTTCTTCACCATCCGCGAGAGACGCACGACGAGCTCGCGGTCGAAGCCGCGCGCCACGCACTCGTCGATGTCGAGCTCCTCCTCGACGAGCGTGTCCGCGAGCGGGCTCACCTTCGCGTAGTCGAACGGATCGAACTGGTTCGGCGCGAGCTCGGCCGAGGGGACCTTGTCGATGCTGCGCTGCGGGATCACTTCGGTCTTCGACGCGCGGTTGATGAACCGCGAGATCGAGTACACGCGCTCCTTCGAGACGTCCGACAGCACGGTCAAGCCGCCGCACATGTCGCCGTACAGCGTGCAGTAGCCGAGCGCGATCTCGGTCTTGTTGCCGGTGGAGAGGAGCATCGCGCCGGTCTTGTTCGAGAGCGCCATCAGCAATCCGCCGCGCACGCGCGCCTGCAGGTTCTCCTCGGTCACGTCCTTCTTCATGCCTTGGAACGACGGCGCGAGCTGCTCGAGGTAAGCCTCGAACACCGGCTCGATCGAGATCTTCCGGAACTCGATGCCGAGGTTCTTCGCGAGCGCCTGCGCGTCCTCGATCGAGTGCGTCGAGCTGAAGCGCGACGGCATCGCGACGCCGAGCACGTGCTTCGGACCGAACGCGCGCGCGGCGATCACCGCGACGAGCGCGGAGTCGATGCCGCCCGAGAGGCCGAGCAGCGCGCCCTTGAAGCCGGCGCGCCGGCCGTAGTCGCGCACCCCGCGCACCAGCGCGCCGAGCGCATCTTCGTCCGCGTCGGACGGCGGGTCTTCGATCGGCGTGCCGCGGCCGGTCTTCGGGTCGACGTCGAACGTGACGAGGTCTTCCTCGAACCGCTTGCCCGCCGCGATCAGCCGGCCGAGCCCGTCGACCGCGAGGCTCTCGCCGTCGAACACGAGCTCGCCTTCGAAGCCGTCTTCGCCGCCGACCTGGTTCACGTAGACGATCGGCTTGCCGTTCTCGCGCACGTGGCGCCGCAGCAGCTCACGGCGCTCGCCGCCCTTGCCGACGTGGAACGGCGACGCCGAGAGATTGACGACGACGTCCGCGCCGGCCGCGCACTCGCGGCGCGTCACCTTCGATTCGTAGTTGTCGTCCCACAGGTCTTCGCAGATCTGCACGCCGACCTGCACGCCGCCGACGTCGACCACGGTCGAGCCCGCGCCCGGGACGAAGTAGCGGCGCTCGAAGAAGACGTCGTACTCCGGCAGGAGGTTCTTGCGGTGGATGGCGAGGATGCGGCCGTCCTTCACGACGGCGGCGGAATTGAAGATCGCGCCGCGACCGTCGGTGCCGCGCCGC
>CAZBOK010000169.1:0-9562 GCA_964493525.1 uncultured Phycisphaeraceae bacterium
CGATCGGCCGATCAAGCTCGCGATCGTCGGCAAGGTGAACTCGGGGAAGTCGACGCTGATGAACCTGCTGGTCGGGTCCGAACGCGTGATCGTGTCCGACATCCCGGGCACCACGCGCGACGCCGTCGACGCGCCGTTCGAGCGCATCGGCCGGCGCTTCATCGCGATCGACACCGCGGGCCTGCAGAAGCGGCGCGTCGTCGAAGGCACCGCGGACTTCTACGGGCAGTCGCGCGCGGTCTCCGCGATCGATCGCTGCGACGTCGTGCTCCTGCTCGTCGACGCCACGCGCGACGTGTCGCAGATCGACAAGTCGATCGCCGCCGCCGTCGAGCGCGCCGCGCGCCCGGTGGTCATCGTCGTCACGAAGTGGGATCTCGCGCGCCAGGACGGGCGCCAGCCGGACGAATACGCGCCGTACCTCCGCCAGCAGTTGCCGCGTCTCGCGTTCTCGCCGGTCTGCTTCATCTCGTCGTTCGAGAACCTGAACGTCGACGAGACGCTCGAGGTCGCGCTCGACCTCTTCCGCCAGGCGAGCTACCGCGCGGGCACCGGGCCGTTGAACCGCGCGATCGAGCACGCCGAGCGCGAGCGGTTGCCGCGCAGCGGACGCAGCAAGCTCCCGAAGATCTACTACGCGACGCAGACCGGCGTGCGCCCGCCGACGATCGTGGTGTTCGTGAACGACATCAGCGTGTTCGGCGACGAGTACCGCCGCTACCTCGGCAACCGCCTGCGCGAGACCTTCGAGTTCAAGGAAGTGCCGCTGCGCATCCGCTTCCGCGAGAAGAAGAAGAGCGGCGCGCGCTGACCGAGCGGTGCTGCCGAGAGACAGGGGATGCCGCTCGTCATTCTCGTCCTCGTCCTCCTGGCCGGGCTGGCGATCTATGGCGTCGCGATCGTCTTGAAGGCGAGGCGAACCGATTTCTGGTGTGTCTGCGCGCTGGCGGAGGGCGAGCCCGAAGTCGGCGGTGGATACTCGCGCGCGGTGCTCCTCGTGTGCGCAGCGGGCGAGGTGCGCTTCCAGTCGCTCCCATGGGGACGCACTGTCCGAATCCCAAGGCGCGCGATCGTCGACGTGTCGCCGCCCACCGATCACGGCAATGTCTCAATGAGGGATCGAGGCCGCCTCGTCATCCGAGTCCGTCGAGCTGCGACGAATCTGGACAGCACGCCGCACGAGTGGGTGCTCGCGTGTCGCGATCCGCGCGAGACCGCGCAACGCATCCGTGATTGGCTGCAGCGTGATCGCTCTCGCGAGGGTTGAGACGGCAGACACGCTCAGCGCGAAAACAGCGCGCGGACTTCGTCCTTCACGATCTTGCCCATCGCGTTCCGCGGCAGCGCGGCGACGACGACCACGCGCCGCGGACGTTTGAACGCCGCGATCCGCGCGCGGCAGTGGTCCATGACCGCGTCCGCGTCGACGTGCGCGCCCGCGCGCGGCACGACCGCCGCCGCGACCGCCTCGCCGAGATCGTCGTCCGGCACGCCGACCACGCACGCCTCGGCGACCTCGTCGAGCGTGAGCAGCGCTTCCTCCACCTCGATCGGCGCGATCTTCAGGCCGCCGCTGTTGACGAAGTCGCGCTTGCGGCCGATCAACGTGAACGCGCCGCGCGCGTCGCGACGCGCGACGTCGCCGGTCGCGAACCAGCCGTCGACGAACGCCGCGCGCGTGAACTCCGGCGCGTTCCGGTAGCCGAGGAAGAGCGAATCGCCGCGCACCAGCAGCTCGCCGTCCGCCGCGAGGCGCGCTTCGACTCCCTCGACCGCCGTGCCGACGCTGCCGCGCGGAGCGGAGTCGTCGGGAGCGCGCGCGAGCGTGATCAGCGTCTCCGTCATTCCGTAGCGCTCGATCAGCTCGCGACCGAACGACCGGGCGAACCGATCGGCGAGGCCGGGCGGCAGCGGCGCGGAGCCGGACACGCACAGTCGCAGACGCGGGAGCGCGCGCGGCCGATCGCCGTCAGCGTCGACGAGCCGCGCATGCATCGTCGGCACTCCCATGAAGACCGTGATCGCGCGCCGTTCGAATGCGTCGAGCGCGGCCGCCGCGTCGAAGCGGGGCAAGAGCACCGTCGTCGCGCGCGACAGGAGCGCGGTGTGGAGCGCGACGCAGAGACCATGCACGTGGAACAGCGGCAGCGCGTGGAGGAATCGATCGGCCTGCGTGATGCGCCACCGAGCGATCAACGCGTCGGCATTCGCGAGCAGCGAGCGGTGGGCGTGGAGCGCGCCCTTCGGGCGGCCGGTCGTGCCGGACGTGTAGACGAGGAGCGCGGGGTCGTCGGGTTGCGGAGGATCGCGCGCGATCTTCGCCGGGCCCATCGCGTCGGCGGCGAACTCCGCGATCGCGATGCCCGGGAGCGCGGAGTGGTCCGTGACGATCGCGCGCGGCGTCGCGTCGGCGCGGATGAAGTCGAGCTCGTGCGCGCGGTACGCCGGGTTCACCGGTAACACGATCGCGCGCAGTTTCAGTGCAGCGAGCCACGCCACGACGAACTCGAACGACGGCGACGCCGAGATCAAGACGCGGTCGCCCGCGCCGACGCCCGCGGCCGCGAGCGTCGCGGCGCCGCGCTCCGCGCGCGCGTCGAGCGAGCGGAAGTCGATCGATCGATCGTCCTGCTCGATCGCGGTCCGTTCGCCGGCATCGCGCGCCGTCTCCGCGATGCGCCGGACGATCGTCATCGCGCTTGCTTCGCGCGCGCCTTCGCCAGGAGATCGTCGATCGTCCGCGCCGAGACCGCGTGGTAGCCGGGGCGCGCTTTCGCGTAGATCGCCTCCGCGCGCGCGAGCCCCGCGCTCGTCTCGCAGAGGTCGCTGTAGAGCGGCTTCAGGAACTTGCGCCGCCCCTGCCGCGTGAGGAACCCCTCGAGCGCCGGCATCGCCGGCTGATAGTCGCGGCGGATCGCGATGCGGAGCCACTCGAAGAGCACTTCCGAGTTCTTGCGATCGCTCAGGTGGAACGCGCGGTCGATCGCCGCGACGCGTTCGGACGCGAGGTCGCGCGGCAGGCCGCGGAGGAAGTGCAGCCACTCCTGCGTCGTCCAGCGGTCGGCGGGGAGAGCCGCGGCGTCGCCGCTCGACACGAACGCGTTCCGCGCCGCATTCACGCGATCGAACGCTGCCGAGTGCGGCGGCCCGACGCCGTCGAGGAGCCCCGGGTTCTCGACCCACTCGCGGCAGTGCAGCCGCTCGAACGCGCCGGGATCGCCGGCGAAGAGATCCGAACGGACGAGCGCGAGGAAGCGGTCGGTCGTCATGGTGCCGAATGCGTGCCTCTCGAAGTACTCGTGCAGGAACCGATCGAATCGATCGCGGCCGACGGCGCGCTCGAGCGACTCGAGGAACAGCGCGCCTTTCTCGTAGGGGACGTTCGAGAAGGCGTCGTCGGGGTTGCGACCGGCGAGGTTCTGGTGCAGGCGCGTGTCCGGAGAATCCGGGCCGAGCGTGCGAAGGTCGTCCTCGAGGTCCTGGAATCCGAGCACCGCCTGCATGGTGCGCTGCTCGACGCCGTAGAGCGACTCGACGATCCGGCGCTCGGCGAACACCGTGAACCCTTCGTTCAACCACAGGTCCGCCCACTCCGCGTTCGTCACCAGGTTGCCGGACCAACTGTGCGCGAGCTCGTGCGCGATCAACGCGACCAGCGAACGGTCGCCGGCGATCACCGTCGGCGTCGCGAACGTGAGGCACGGGTTCTCCATGCCGCCGAACGGGAACGACGGGGGGAGCACGAGGACGTCGTACCGGCCCCAGCGATACGGACCCCAAAGGCTTTCCGCGGCGAGCACCATGCGCTCGGTGTCCGCGAACTCGAAGCGCGCCGACTCGACGACCGCGGGCTCGGCCCACACCCCGCACCGCTCGGAGATCGCGCGGAACTCGAGGTCCCCGATCGCGAGCGCGATCAGGTAGCTCGGCACCGGATGCGGCATGTGGAATCGGAAGCGCGTGCCGGCGTCGGTCTTCTCGCCGGTCGTCGAGTTGCCGAGCGCCGACATCACCGCGACCAGTCCGTTGGTGACCGTGATCGTCGCGTCCCACGTCTGCCGGACCGACGGAGTGTCCTGGCACGGGATCCACGTGCGCGTGAGGATCGCCTGGCCTTGCGTGAACAGGAACGGATGCGGACCGGACGTCTGCCGCGGCTCGAGCCACTGCAGCGCCGCCGCGTCCGGCGACGTGCGGTAGCGGATCACGAAGGTCGACGCGGCGCCGACGCCGCCGTCGAGGCGCGGATCGATGCGCAGCGCGCTGCCGAGCACTTCGTCGCGCGCGTCGAGCCGGAACCGCAGCGGTCGTCCGTTGCCGTCGGTCACCGACTCGACCGCGAGGCCGTCGGTGTCGAGCGCGAGCTCGGTCGCGCCGTCCGCGATCTCCGCGACCAGCGTGGCGGTACCGCGCAGGACGTGCGCCGCGAAATCGGCGACGAGATCGAGCGAGACGTGGGTCACCCGCGCGGTCGCCGGCCGGGAGCAGGAGTGGGGATCGATCATCGGGGGCTCCGGGGCCGTGGGGCCGTGCGGAAGGATGACGGCGCACGCGGAAAGGCCGACCGCGAGGAGCGCGAGGACGAACCGGATGGGCGGCTGCGCCCGCAGCTTCGACATTGCCGGGTGTCTCCGGGCTCCGGGGGGGAAGGGCGCCACGGTTAAAGGTGCGGATTCAACTCTGCAAGGCGTTCGGGCCGAAACGACTGTGCAGGCGCGTAGAAAACACTGGCGTTCGCACCGCGCTTCGGTAAATCTCACCGGATTCAACGGAGCGGCCGAAGCGATGACATCGATGGCGCAGACGGCGCAAACGGCACAGATGACGCAACACGCAAACATCAACTTCAACGGGCAATCGCTCGAGCTTCCGTTGGTCGAGGGCTCCGAGAAGGAGCGCGCGGTCGACATCTCGAAGCTGCGCTCGACCCTCGGGCTGATCACGCTCGACCCCGGGTACATGAACACCGGCGCGTGTCAGAGCGCGATCACGTTCATCGACGGCGAGCAGGGCATCCTCCGCTACCGCGGCTACGACATCGAAGAGCTCGCCGCGAAGTCGACGTTCCTCGAGGTCGCCTACCTGCTGTTGAACGGCGAGCTGCCGAAGCGCGAGCAGCTCGGGACGTTTACGCAGGAGATCCGCATGCACACGATGCTGCATGAGGATCTGAAGACGCTGTTCTCGGTGTTCCCGAAGAGCGCGCACCCGATGGCGATCTGCGCCGCGGTCGTCGGCGCGCTGTCGACCTTCTACCAGGACTCGCTCGACCCGCGCGACGAGTCGCAGGTGTCGGTGTCCTCCGACCGCCTCATCGCGAAGATCCCGACCATCGCGGCGTACTGCCACAAGCATTCGATCGGGCAGCCGTTCATGTACCCGTCGAACAAGCACGACTACACCGCGAACTTCCTGCACATGATGTTCGCGACGCCGTGCGAGGAGTACGTGGTCGACCCGGTCGTCGCGAAGGCGATCGACCTGCTGCTGATCCTCCACGCGGACCACGAGCAGAACTGCTCGACGAGCACGGTGCGCCTGGTCGGCTCGTCGCAGGCGAACCTGTTCGCGTCGGTCGCGGCCGGCGTCGCCGCGCTGTGGGGCCCGCTGCACGGCGGCGCGAACCAGGCGGTGATCGAGATGCTCGCGGCGATCGAGCACGAAGGCATCGACGGCAAGCGCTTCCTCGAGCGCTGCAAGGACAAGAACGACACGAAGCGCCTGATGGGCTTCGGGCACCGCGTGTACAAGAACTTCGACCCGCGCGCGAAGATCATCAAGAAGGCGTGCTTCGACGTGCTCGGCCGCATGAAGCGCACGAGCAAGCTCCTCGACATCGCAGTGCAGCTCGAGGAGATCGCGCTGAAGGACGATTACTTCATCAGCCGGAAGCTCTACCCGAACGTCGACTTCTACTCGGGCATCATCTACCAGGCGATCGGCATCCCGGTCTCCATGTTCACGGTGATGTTCGTGATCGGCCGCCTGCCCGGCTGGATCGCGCAGTGGCGGGAGATGCAGAAGGATCCGGCGAACAAGATCGGCCGTCCGCGCCAGGTCTACATCGGCCCGACGCAGCGCGCCTACGTGGGGATGGAGAAGCGCTGAACGGACGCGCCCCCGGCGTCAGCGGGGGGCCGAGTCCGCGCGCGTCGCACGATCGAGTGCGTCCCGGGTGATCGCCCGGTGCGACGCCGTCCACGCCGCCTTGCCGTCCTTCACGAGGATCGCTTGCGGCGATTCGTGCCGGACGCCGAGCCGCTCCGCGATCGCGTTCGAGACCGGTCGCGCCTCGATCACCAGGACGCGGGCGATGCGAACGCCCTGCGGAGCGCCGCCGACCCACGCTTCGAACTCGCGGTGAGCCGCGCCGCTGATCGGACACGCGGTCGAGTGCTTGAACAGGAGGACCGGCGACGGATCCGCGAGAACGCGGTCGAGATCGGCGGCGGAGCGGAGTTCGATCGTCGGGTTTCGATCCACAGGATCCGAGCTATACAATCGCGGCCCGAAAACCCAAAGACCCGAGATCGCGAATGTGCGCGGAGGATCGTCGATGAACTCACCCGAATTGATGCCGAACTATGACGAGGACGCCGTCCAACCGATGCGCGACGAGCTGACCGCCGTCGGCTTCAAGGAGATGCGCAAGGCCGAGGACGTCGACCAGTTGTTCCAGAGCAAGGGGACTGCGGTCGTCGTGATCAACTCGGTGTGCGGCTGCGCCGCCGGCGGCGCCCGCCCGGGAGTGACCCGCGCGCTGCAGAACGCGAAGATCCCCGATCAGCTCACCACGTCGTTCGCCGGCCAGGACAAGGCCGCGGTGAACCGCATCCGCCAGCACTTGTCGTCGATCCCGCCGTCGTCGCCGTTCATCGCCGTCCTCAAGGACGGCAAGCCGGTGCACGTGATGCAGCGCTCCGACATCGAGGGCAAGGATGCGGGCCGCGTCGCGGCCGAGCTGACCGCGGCGTTCGATCGCCACTGCGAGCGATCGGGCCCTTCGATCTCCCCCGAGGAGTTCGCGAAGCTGACCGGCGTGCAGGTGTGCGGATCGAGCATCCCGCCGTCGACGGTCAAGATCCAGGGCATCGGCAGCGCGCCGGGCGGACACGGCGGCGACGCGCCGGGCAAGAAGGGCTGGCAGTTCTGGAAATGAACCCGCGCCGTCGCATCCTCCTGTCGCTCGTCCTCGGCGCCGCCGCGTTCGGCGCGTGCTCGCTGCTCCCGAACTCACCGCAGTGGCATGCGGACGTGTTCGACAATGCCACGTTCGACGACGTGTTCGACGTCACCGCGTCGCAGATCGACAAGGACTACGACATCGCGACGGCGGACCGCTCCGGCGGCCGGATCGAATCGGGTTGGGACTACAGCTCGACCGCACCGGTCACGCGCCTCCTGCAGCGCGAGCGCGTGATCGCGGAGCTCGAAGCGGTGGACGCCGGCATCCAGGTGATGCTGCGGGTGCAGACGCAGGTGAAGGAGCGAACCGGTCTCCTCGCGCCCGACGACGAGTCCGACGAAGGCTGGGACGACTCGCGCGACGACGTCGACCGCGCGGCGGTGATCTTCCAGCGCATCGAGTCGGTGCTCGTGAAGATGCGCCCGTCGGAAGACTTCGAGAAGCGCTTCGAGAAGACCCGCGTGCAGTCGAATCCGCCGCTCGGCGGCGATCGCTGAGCGGCCGCCGCCCCGCGTGGCGAACTCGGTCGAACCGGCGCGCGAGCGATACAACCTCGGACGCGACCTCACCGACCGCCACGTGATCCACGGGCGCGGCGACGGGGTCGCGCTCGTGTTCGAGGACTCCGCCGGCGTCCGCGCGGAGTTCCGCTATCGCGATCTCGCCGCGCTCTCCAACCGCTTCGCCAACGTCCTCCGCAAGCTCGGCGTCGCGCCGGGCGACCGCGTGCTGTTCCGCGTCCCGAACCATCCGGCGTTCTTCATCGGCGCGCTCGGCTGCGCGAAGGCGGGCGCGGTGTTCGTGCCGACCAGCACGCTCTTCAAGGATCACGAGGTCGAGTACCGGCTGCGCGATTCCGGCGCGACGGTCTGCGTCACGACTGCGTCGTTGCGCCGCGAGGTCGACCGCGCGGCCGCGACGTGTCCCGCGTTGCGCGCGGTCGTCATCGTCGACGATCACGGCGAGCCGTCGTGCTCGACCGACGAGTCGTGGTCGCGCGCGCTCGCCGCGGCACGCGAGCACTTCGTCCCGGCGGACACGCGCGGCGACGACCCGGCGTTCATCGCCTACACGAGCGGAACGACCGGCGATCCGAAGGGCATCCTCCATCTGCACCGCTACGCGGCGAGCTACGACTACCTGATCGACGACTGGCACGGCTTCCGCGCCGGCGATGTCACCGCATGTCCGTCCGAGATCGGCTGGATGCTGCCGGTCGCGTCGACCTTTCTCTACGCGATGCGCGCCGGGATCACGTCGGTCTGCTACCGCGAGCACGAGCCGCGCTTCCGGCCGGACAAGTGGTGCGAGCTGCTCGCGCGCCGGCGCGTCACGCGCTTCGTCGGCACGCCGACGATCTGGCGGATGCTGCTCACCGTCGACCACGCGGCGCGGCGGTTCGATCTCGCGCGCCTCGTCTCCGGCACGTCCGCCGGCGAGCCGCTGCCGGGCGACACGCTCGAGCGCGTGCGAAGCGCGTTCGGCTTCGCGCCGCAGGACGGGCTCGGCATGAGCGAATGCATGGTCTACGCACACGCGCGCATCGGCGAGGAACCGACGCCGGGCTCGTGCGGGCGCGCCGGGCGCGGGCTCGTGCTCGCGGTGCTCGACGACGAGCTGCGCCCGGTTCGCGACGGCGAAGAGGGCGTGCTGCATCTGCGGCGCGACTCTCACCCCGGGTTGATGCGCGAGTACTGGAACAAGCCGGACGCGACCGCCGAGGCGTTCATCGGCGAGTGGTATCGCACCGGCGACGTCGTCACGCGCGACGAGAGCGGACGCTTCTTCTTCAAGGGGCGCGCGGACGACGTGATGAAGTGCTCGGGCTTCCGCATCTCACCGTTCGAGGTCGAGAGCGCGCTGCAGTCGCATCCCGCGGTGCTCGAAGCGGCGGCGGTCGAGTTCCCCGACGAGTTGCGCGGGAACGTGGTGAAAGCGTTCGTGACGCTGCGCGACGGTCACGCGCCGTCGGACGATCTCGCCGCGGGAATCACGGAGCACGTGCGGCGGCAGCTCGCGCCGTTCAAGGCGCCGAAGCACGTCGAGTTCGTCGCGACCCTGCCGAAGACTCAGAGCGGGAAGATCCTGCGCCGCGAGCTGCGCGGACGCGCCGCGCGCTGACCGTCACTCCGCTTCGATCCCGTACTCGCCGATCTTCTTGTTCAGGGTCGGCCACGAGATCCCGAGCAGCTCGGCCGCCTTGCCTTTCTTCCAGCCGCAGTAGCGCAGCGCCGCCGCGATCGTGCGCTTCTCCATCGCCTCGAGCCGCAGCTCCGCCGGGTCGGTCGGCACGTCGGAGGTGAACGGGAACAGTTCGCCCTTCAACTCCTCGCCCTTCGAGAGGACGGTCGCCCGCTCGATCACGTTCGAAAGCTC
>CAZBOK010000170.1:0-9538 GCA_964493525.1 uncultured Phycisphaeraceae bacterium
GGAAGCCGTTGCGCCGGCGATCGAACGGCCGCGCCGCTTCGGGCAGCGCGCCGAGCGGCCGCGCCAGCGCGCGGAATCCGTTCAGGATCGCGTGGTTCAGCGGGATCACTTCGTCGACGACGCCGGCGAGCACGCGCGTGGCGCGTCGCGTGACGATCGCGCGCTGCGCTTCCGCGAGCGCGAGCAGCGGCCCGGCCTCGCGCTGCGTGATCGTCGCGTTCATGGCGCGTGAGCCGCACGCGATCGCGATCTGCGCGGAGGGCGCGTTCGCGACGCTCTCCATGAACAGAAACGGCGAGCAGGTCTCGGGACCCGCGCCGAAGATCTCGTCGAGCAACCTCTGTGTGCACACCGCCGGCCCGAGCGTGGTCGCCAGGCAGACGCCGGTCCGATCGCCGTCGGCCGCCGCGGACGTCGACAGGCGGGCCTCCTCGAGCGCGAGTCGCGTCGCCGCGACCGCGAACCGCGACGACGGGCTCATGCGGCGGCCCTGCGCCGGCGGCACGACGCGCGAGAGGTCGAGGTGCGCGCACGTCGCGGCGCGGCGCGCGTGGCCGCGGCGATGGAAACCCTCGCGGCGGTCGATCTCGCGGTCGTCGACGCGGCCGGTGAAGAGCGCGTCGGCGAGCGACTCGCGCCCGATGCCGCTTGCGCCGACGACGCCGAGCCCGGAGATCACGATCGCGTCGCCGTGCGTGCTCATCGCGCGCTCCGCGCGCCGGCGTCGAGCCGGCGGAACACGAGCGCCGCGTTCGCGCCGCCGAACGCGAAGTTGGTCGAGATCGCGACGCGCGGATCGGACAGCGGCCGCGCCGCGCCGAGCACGAGGTCGGGCCCGATGCCGGCGTCGTCGGGCCGCGCCGGCATCGCGTGCTGGAACCCGTCCATCAGGCACGTCGCCGTCACCACCGCCTCGATCGCGCCGCACGCGCCGAGCAGGTGGCCGACCAGCGACTTCGTCGACGTCAGCGGCACGCGCGACGCGCGTTCGCCGAACACCGCGCGCATCGCCTCCCATTCCGACGCGTCGTTCAGCGGCGTTCCGGTGCCGTGCGCGTTCACGAAGTCGACGGCGTCCGGCGCGACGCCGGCGTCCTCGAGCGCCGTGCGCATCGCGCGCGCGGCGCCGCGGCCTTCCGGGTGCGGCGCGGTCATGTGGTGCGCGTCGCACGTCGCGCCCGCGCCGGCGAGCTCGACGAGGATCGGCGCGCCGCGCCGCGCCGCGTGCTCCTCGGTCTCGAGCACGAGCAGGCCCGCGCCTTCGCCGAGCGAGAGGCCCTGACGGTCAGCGCGGAACGGGCGACACGGCCCTTCGTCGACGGCGCGCAGCGCGTTGAACCCGGAATAGGTGAGCCGGCACAACGCATCGGAGCCGCCCGCGATCGCGACGTCGACCTCGCCCACGCGCAGCGCGTCGAGCGCGGCGCCGATCGCGAGCGTGGCGGCCGCGCACGCCGACGAGATCGTCTCGACCGGTCCGCCGATGCCGAGCCGGCGCGCCACCGCGTCGCCCGGCGAGTTGGTCTGGTGCGCCGCGATCGCGCGCGCCGAACGCCTGCGCGCGCCGTGGGCTTTCAGGACGCGGTAGTAGTCCTCGACCTCGAACATCCCGCCGGTGCTGCTGCCGAAGAAGAGCCCGACGTCCGCGAGCGCGGCGGAGTCGAGCGGCAACCGAGCCGCGCCGACGGCTTCGAGCGCCGCGATCTCGCCGAACAGATCGGTGCGCGACAGCAGGGTCCGGCCGTTCGAGCGATCCGTCCGCGCGATCGCCGCCGCCGGCACTTGTCCCGCGACGTGCGTGCGCTGGCGTTCGTGGTCGAACAGATCGAAGCGCGCGATCGCGGTGCGTCCGGCCCGGATCCCCGCGGCGAGCGCGGCGACGCCGGCGCCGAACGGACTCACGGCTCCGAGGCCCGTGACGACGACCCGACGTCGCGCGCGGTCAGCCATTCTCCGCGGGCGCCGCGGCGCGGCGCGCGATCACGTAGCGCGCGAGCGCGGCGACGCTCGCGAACGCTTCGCGTCCGGCTTCGTGACTCTGGACCTTGATCCCGAACTCGCCTTCGAGCGCGACGACCAGCTCGAGCGCATCGACCGAATCGAGCCCGAGGCCCTCGCCGAACAACGGCTCGTCGTCGACGATCGTCGCCGGGTCGAGGCCCTCGAAGCGCAAGCGCTGCACGATGATCCGCTTGATGCGGTCGCGCACGTCGCGCTCAGCCGACTCGCTCTCGGACATCTCCTCGACCTCGTTCCCGATGGGTGTCGCGTCAGGCGCGCGCGGGCTGCGGATGCAGGCGCGGCACGAGCGGATAGTAGCGTTGGATGCGGACCAGCCTGAAGAACAGTGCGTTGAAGAAGCGCGTGCGGAGCGACGGACGATCGTGCCCGGCGAGCACGGTCGTGACCGAGCGGAACATCGAGTGCGAACGGTTCGGCCGGAAGAACAGGTCGCGGAACTCCGGCTGGTAGAAGCCGAGCACGAACTTGCGGAAGTGCCGGTATCGGCGGACCTGCGTCTGCTGGTACTTCGCGAGCGGCCGCTCGCGCCACCCGCCGTCTTTCCCGAGCGCGGCATCGAGCGCGCGGCTCGCTTCGAGCCCGGCCTTCAACGCGAGGTGCACGCCGGTCGAGAAGATCGGGTCGAGGAAGCTGCCCGCGTCGCCGACCAGCACGAAGCGGTCGCCGAAGTAGGTGGTCGTCCAGTACGAGAAGTCGTTCTCCGTCCGGTAGGGCATCGTGCGCTCGGCGTTCTTCAGCAGCTCCGCCGCGACCGGCGTCTCCTTCACGTAGCTGTCGAACACCGCTTCGAGCGGTTGGCCCTTCATCGCGTCGAGCCGCGCGCGGTGCTTGTCGGCGGACGTGACGATGCCGACGCTCATCAGCTCGCGCGTGACCGGGATGAACCAGAACCAACCCATGTCCTCGCGCGAGATCAGCCGGATGTCGCCGTAGCGGCGGCCTTCCGGGCGCGGCACGTTCAGGAAGTGCGAGAACACCGAGAGCTTCTTCAGCTCCGGGTCGATCGTGCGGAGGTTCAGGCGCGACGCCATGAAGCCGCGGCGTCCCGAAGCGTCCGCGATCGCGCCGACCTTCACCGTCTCGCGCTCGCCGGCCGCGCCGATGGCGCCGGTCGCGCCGGTCGCGCCGAAGGTGACCTCGACGTGATCGCCGTGGAACTTCACGTCCTCGACGCTCACTCCCTCGCGCACGTCCGCGCCGCGCTTCTGCGCCTGGCGCAGGAGCATCTCGTCGAACTGCGAGCGGACCACCTGGTAAGCGCGCGCTTCGAGGACGTTGTAGGCCTGCGTGAAGTCGGCGTAGCTGTCGTGCGAGCCGTCCGCGGTGATGAACGACGCTCCCCACTTCTCGACCGGATCGAGCCCGGCGATCGCTTCGTCGAGCTGGAGCTGGTGGAAGACGTGGTTCGACATCGGCAGCAGCGATTCGCCGATGTGGAAGCGCGGGAACTTGTCGCGCTCGAGGACGAGGACGCGGCGGCCCGCGAGCGCGAGGCCGATGGCCGCGGACGAGCCGGCCGGACCGCCGCCGATCACGGCGACGTCGTAGTCGAGGTTTCCGTTGCGGGCAATCACGCGCGGGATCCTACTCGACGAGATCAGCCGATGGGCCCGCCCGCGGGCTTTCGGAGCGTCGCCAGCCAGGCCAGCACGCCGAACACGACGAAGCCGATGAACGGGGGCTCCGGACCCAGCATGGCGATCGTCGCCACGCCGAACCCGCCGAGGACCGTGGCGATGACGCGGAGCGCCGCGTCGAACGAAGCGTTGCCGCGGCGCGAGCGCAGGAACGCCACCAGGAACACCGCGCCCAGGCTCGCCATGCACAGCGACCCGAACCACCAGCCGAGACGGGCCGTGTGCGCGAGGTCCGGCGGCGCGTGCGCGGCGGCGAGTTGCTGGTCGAGCACCGGCCCGCCGAGGAAGCCGTGCGCCCCCGCCATCAGGAAGAGCAGCAGCGTGCACACGAGCAGCAGCGCGTTTCGCATCGGACCTCCGGGCCCCGAGGGCGCGCCAGTCTAGAGCCGCCGGGGAATTCGCCGGAATCCCCGGGACGCGGATTCTCGCCTCCGGATCTGGCTCCCTTCGGCGGAGATCGCCGGCCGGAGACCGTCGTGAAGACCAACCTCGTCATTACCCTCGCCGCCTCGATCCTTTTCGTTTCCCCCGCGATCGCGGAGGCGCGCGGCACGAAGACCACGCTCGTCTCGCGCGGCCTCCAGGGCGCGAACGCGGACGCGAACAGCTCGAACGCCCGCGTCTCCCGCGACGGCCGCTTCGTCGTGTTCGCGTCCACCGCGACCAACCTCACGACGCCGACCGGCAACGGCGCCCAGCAGATCGTGCTGTGGGACCGCGCGACGAAAGGGACGACGCTCGTCTCGCACGACCTGCAGGGCCACCCGTGCGACAACTCGTGCATCGATCCGGTGATCAGCCCGGACGGCGAGTTCGTCGCGTTCGCGTCGTATGCCGATGACCTGGTGTCGGGCGATCTGAATGGAAAGACCGACGTGTTCCTGTGGCGGCGGGCCACCGGCGCGATCACGCGCGTCTCGGTCGGGCACCTCGGCCAGGAGAGCAACGGCGACAGCGGCGAGCCGGCGCTCTCGGACGACGACGCGCTGGTCGCGTTCTCGTCGGACGCGAAGAACCTCGGCCCGAGCCTCGGCAACGGCAAGAAGTCGATCTACGTCTACAACGCGGGCACCAGCACGCGCGTCTCGCTCGGACCGCTCTCCGCGTTCCCCGATGCCGACTGCGAGCGGCCCGCGATCTCCACGGATGGGCGTTGGGTCGCGTTCGATTCGGACGCGACGAACGTCGGCGACTCGCCGGGCGCGAACGGATCGGACGTGTACCTCCACGACCGCTGGACCGTCCTCACGACGCTCGTGTCGACGGGCTTCGGCGGCGCTGTCGCGAACGGCCAGAGCTTCGGGCCGAGCGTCTCGAAGGACGGCCGCTACGTCGCCTTCACCTCGGCCGCGAACAACCTGGTCGCGCACGACACGAACGAGGCCGACGACGCGTTCCGCTTCGATCGAACGACCGGGAAGATGGTTCGCGTCCACGTGCGCGACCGCGTGACCGGGCTCGACGGCGTGTTCGGCTGGGTCTCGCTCGCGGAGAACGGCAAGGTCGGCGCCGCGACGGTCGTCTTCGTGCGTCCGAACCATCAGGGCCCGCCCGACCTCGTGTTCGAAGCGTTCCGCGTCGACTTCGCGCACAAGAAGGCGAAGCTCGCGTCGGTGACCAAGAAGGGGAAGGAAGCCACGGCCTCGTTCCCGCGCATCTCCGCCGACGGCAAGTGGGTCGTGTTCGAGTCGACGGCGCAGAACATCGCCGGCGGCGCGCCGTTCACGTCGGACGTCTTCCTCCGGAAGCTCTGATCACGCGACCCGGAGTCACGGCCCGCTACACCCAACGAACGACTCGTCCCGCCTCGCGGTGACCGCCCGGCCCGGACCGGTATCCCGTCCCGAGTCCTGCTCGGAGCACGGTCATGGGTCGGAAGCTCTCACGTCGGTCGTTCCTCGGCGCGTGCGGCGGCGTCGCCGCGATCGTCCTCGCGCGGCCCGGCCGCGCGGGCCAGCCGGATCCGTCGATCGAGTCGGCGGCGCGCTGGCTCGTCGACTCCGGCCGCGAGCCGGCGCTCGAGCACGCAGCGCGCGCGCTCGCCGCGGGCATGGCGCACGAGGATCTCCTCGCGGCGATCCTGGTCGCGGCCGCTCGGTCGATCCGCCCCGACGTCGCGCGGTTCAATCACGCGGCGCTCGCGCCGGCCGCGATCGCGCGCCTCCTGCCGCGGCTCGACGAAGGACGCCGGCGCGCCGCGATCGTCTGGTGCGTCGACCATCTGCACGACGAGATCGACGAGGACCGCGCGGACGGCGACTGGGAGCTCGCGCCGCTGGACGCGCCGGCGCGCGACGCATCGCACGCGCGCGCCGAGCTGATCGGCGCGCTCGAGGATTGGGACCAGGACGTCGCCGAGCGCGGCGTCGCGTCGCTCGCGCTTGCCGCGGGCCCGGCCGCCGCGTTCGCGGCCGCGCGTCCGTTCGGGATGCGCTCGCAGTCGAACATCGGCCATCAGACGATCTTCACCGCGGCGGTCGAGCGCTTCCTGCCGCGCCTGCCGTCCGCTCTCGCGCAGGACGTGCTGCGGCCGCTCGTCCGGTCGTTCTTCTTCGGCCGCGGCGGCACGCCGAACCGCGCCGCGCCGTTCCACGTGAGCTGCGCCGCCGCCGAGCGCGTGACGACGATCGGCGCCGCGACCGACCGGAAGCGCGCGGATCGTCTGCGCGAGACGCTGCGCGACGCGTCGTCGCTCGATGCGCCGGACGCGGTCGGCGCCGCGCTCGCGGACGGGCTCGCGCCGGACCTGATCGAGACCGTGATCCTCACCGGCGCGGTCGAGAGCATCCTCACGCGGACCGGCCTCGGCCCGTTCCACGCGCTCACCAGCGCGATGGCGTTCCGTCAGCTCCGCGCCGCCGCGACCGCGGACGGCGACCGCATCCGCGCCGCGCTCGCGCTGATGCAGTGCGCTGCGTTCATCACGTTCTTCCGCGACGGAGCGCGCGACCCCGCCGGCCGCCTCGCCGTGCTCGAGGACGCCGTGAAGGACGTCCTCGCGTCGCGCGATCGGGCCGCGCTCGCGAACCGGCTCGCCGACGTCGCCGACGACGTGCACCAGTTCAAGGTGTCGATCGCCGCGCTCGACGCTTTGGAGTCCGCGCCGCCGCCGCTCGCCGCGGGGCTCCTCGTCATCGCCGATCAAGCGTTCCCGTCCGCGGACGCCGAACCGACCGCAACCCGCCGCCGCATCGCGCGAGCGCTTGCCGCCGCGCGCTGACCCCTCGAACGAAAGGAAGAACCATGCTCCGCAGCACATTCCTCACATCCGCCGTCGCGACCGCGCTCGCGCTGATCGCGCTGAGCGCGCCGGCGAGCGCGCGCCAGGACCAGCCGCTCGCCAAGCGCGCCGACGCCGCGTGGGCGGCGCACGACTGGGAGCATGCGGCGTCGCTCTACCAGGATCTCGTGAAGGAGCGGCCCGACTCCGCGGTCGCCTGGCACCGGCTCGGCTACGCGCTGCATTCCCTGCATCGGATGGAGGACGCGCTGGCCGCGCACCAGAAAGCCGCCGAGCTCTCGAAGTCGGCGGAGGGCGAGGTGCACGCGCTCAGCCTCTACAACGTCGCATGCGCGAGCGCGGTGCTCGGCAAGCGGGACGCCGCGCTGGAGGCGCTCGCCGGCGCGATCGCCGCCGGGATGAAGGACGGCGCGATGATCGCGCAGGACGAGGACCTCGCGAGCTTGCGGTCCGACCCGCGCTTCGAAAAGCTCGTCGCGTCCGCCGCGTCGGGCAAGAAGAAGGTGGCGATCGTCGTGCACGAAGGCGTGGAGATGCTCGACTTCGCGGGACCCGCCGAGGTGTTCGCGTCGGTCCATCTGCGGCCGGCCGGGATGATGTACGAAGTGTGGCTGGTCGCCCCGAGCAAGGGCGAGGTGCACACGCAGCACATCGGCGGCTCGATCCAGGCGCTGCACTCGATCGACGATTGCCCGCAACCGGACATCGTCCTCGTCCCGGGCGGACAGACGAACCGGCTGCTCGACGATCCGCGGTTCATGGCGTGGTTCGCGGGCGCCGCGGAGCACGCGCAGCACGTCGTCTCCGTGTGCACCGGCGCGTTCGTGCTCGCGAAGGCGGGCGTCCTCGACGGCAAGGAGGCGACGACGCACCACAGCGCGTGGAAGGAACTCGCGACCGGCTACCCGAAGGTGAAGGTCGTCGAAGGCGTGCGCTTCGTCGACAACGGTCGCGTCGTCACCGCGGGCGGAGTGTCGGCCGGCATCGACGCCGCACTGCGGATCGTGGAGCAGGACTTCGGCAAGGACGCCGCCGCGGACGTCGCGCGCTACATCGAGCATTCGTGGCCGCCGCCGACGGAAGAAGTCCGCGTCGTGCCGAGCCGCCGGCCACCGAATCGGCGCAGCGATGATCGATGCCCGCGGTCGGTCGACATGCGAGGCGATGATCGTCGCGGGCATCGATCCCGTGGCCGCAGGCCACGGCGGCGCGCAGCGCCGAATTCAATGGTCGAGTCCGAGGCTCCGCGCGCCGGCGCGGAGCCTCGGTTGCACGGTGACGATCCGTCGCGGCGCGAGGAGAGCGCGAGTGAAGTTGGTGCACGGCGATGACGACGGCCGCAACGCGAGGAGAGCGCAGCATCGATGCCCGCGGTCGGTCGAAATGCGAGGCGATGATCGTCGCGGGCATCGATCCCGTGGCCGCAGGCCACGGCGGCGCGCAGCGCCGAATTCAATGGTCGAGTCCGAGGCTCCGCGCGCCGGCGCGGAGCCTCGGTTGCACGGTGACGATCCGTCGCGGCGCGAGGAGAGCGCGAGTGAAGTTGGTGCACGGCGATGATGACGGCTGCAACGCGCGGATGGCGCAGCGATGATCCCGTCCCTGCGCGGAATCGTCGCGGCGCGGAGCAGCGCGGCCGCTCGAATGCCGATCGGGTTTCCTGCGGAGGACCTGAGACCATGAATCGGACGGGCGCGGAGTCGCGAGCGGGGGGCGTGCGGCTCCGGTCCGTCCGGCCGTGGGTGTTGTCGTTCCTGTTCTGGAGCGCGTTCGGCGTGCTGTTGTTCCTGCACGAGCGCGTGTACTGGATGCCGGACGCGCCGATCTGGCCGGGGATCTGGAAGGACACCGCGCTGTACTGGCTGCCGTTCGCGCCGATCACGCCGCCGCTCTTCGCGTGGGCGGAGCGGATCCTCACGCTCGGCGGTCTGCGGCGCGTCGTTGCGGTCGCCGCGGCGGTCGTGAGCGCGGTGGGGGCGTTCATCCTGCTGCGCGTCGTGTTCGAGACGCTGCTCGCGCGCGCGGGGCTCATCGAATGGCCGAGCGCGTGGCACGGGTCGTTCGTCCGCTTCGCGATCCACTCGATCGGCAGTGCGGCGCCGATGCAGGCGGTGCACTCGTTCGCGGTGCTCGGCGTCGCGCTGTTCGTCGCGCAGCGAGCGCGCGAGCAGGCGCTCGCCGCGGAGTTGTCGAACGCGCGGTTGCTCGCGCTCAAGAGCCAGCTCCAACCGCACTTCCTGTTCAACACGCTGCACGCGGTCGGCGTGACCGCGCGGCGCGACGGCGAGGCTGCGGCGCGGATGATCGCGCTGCTCGGCGATCTGCTCCGCACGAGCCTCGAGGAGCGCGACGAACAGGTGACCACGCTCGATCACGAGCTCGCGCGACTCGAGCCGTACCTCGAGATCCAACGCACGCGGTTCCGCGATCGACTCACGATCACCGTCGACGCCGCGCCCGCGGTCGCCGCGGCGCGCGTGCCGAGCCTGCTGCTCTTGCCGCTCGTCGAGAACGCGATCCGCCACGGCGTCGAGCGCGTCACCGGTCCGCGCATCGTGCGGATCACCGCCGCGCTCTCGAACGGCGATCTCGTCGTGGTCGTCGAGGACGACGGCGCGGGTCTCGCGACGGGCACGGC
>CAZBOK010000171.1:0-9535 GCA_964493525.1 uncultured Phycisphaeraceae bacterium
GCAGAGCGAGCGACCCCTCGCACCCGCCGGCGCGTCGCAAGCACCCCCACCCCCCCGCGTCGTCCTCAGTCCTCTTCCTTCCTCCCCGCCCGATGCGTCGCAAACAACTCCTCCGCCACTTTATGCGGCACCTGGTCATAGTGGCTGAAGTGGAAGCTGTAGTTCCCCTGCCCCTGCGTGATGCTGCGCAAGTCCTGCGCGTAGGTCTGGATCTCCTTCAACGGCACGTGCGCTTTGATGATCTGCGTGTCGCCCATCGAGTCCATGCCGCTGATCCGCCCGCGCCGCCCGTTCAAGTCGGACGTGATGTCGCCCATGTACTTCGACGGGATCGCGATCTCGAGCTCGACGATCGGCTCGAGCAGAACCGGGTGCGCCTTCTCGAACGCGTCGCGGAAGGCGCGCGCGCCGGCCATCTTGAACGATGCTTCGTCCGAATCCACGTCGTGATACTTGCCGTCGTAGACCGACACGACGACGTCGACGACCGGGTACCCCGCGACGACGCCCTTGTTCAACTGGTCGACGATCCCCTTCTCGACGGCGGGAATGTACTGCCGCGGGATCGCGCCACCGACGACGTCGTCGACGAACTCGAAGCCCTTGCCGCGCTGGTTCGGCTTCAGCTTCAGGTACACCTCGCCGAACTGCCCGCGTCCGCCGCTCTGCTTCTTGTGGCGGTGATGGCCGTCCGCCGGCGCGGCGATCGTCTCGCGCAGCGGGATGCGCGGGATCTTGGTCTCGACCTCGACCTTGTATCGATGCGCGAGTCGATGCAGCACGGTGTCGACGTGCAGCGCCGACAGCCCGTGCACGATCAGCTCCGCCGTCTGGTGGTCGCGCTCGATGGTGAACGTCGGGTCTTCCGCGGCGAGCTTGCGCAGCGACAAGGACGCCTTCTGATCGTCCTCGCGCTTCTTCGGCGTGACGGCAAGCGCCACCATCGGCACCGGCATCTTCATGGGCGGGAAGCGGATCGGCGCCTTCTCGGAGGTGAGCGTGTCGTTGGTGTCGAACGACTCGACCTTCGGGATCGCGACGATGTCGCCCGCCTGCGCGAAGTCGGTCGTGACGAGATCCTTTCCCTGCGGCCGCGAGATGTGCTGCATCTTCTCGTGCTTGCCGAGGCGCGCGTTCACGAACAGCTCGTCGACCTTCACCTGCCCGGAGAGCACCCGCACGTAGCTCACGCGCCCGACGAACGGATCGGCGAGCGTCTTGAAGATGCGCGCGGAGAAGTCGTGGCGCTCCTTCGGGTTCACCGGCTTCTCGGGGCCTTTGCCGTCGAGGCCTTCGTTCGCGTTGAAGAACGGGCCTTCGTCCGGCGCCGGCGTGTACACGGTGAGGAAGTCGAGCAGCTCGGTGACGCCGACGTCCTTCTCCGCGGCGGCGAAGAGGATCGGCGTCACGTGCCCGTCGGTGATCCCCTGGCGCAGGAACGGCACCACCTCTTCCAACGTGGCATCGCCGGTCTCGAGGTATTTCTCCATCGCCTTGTCGTCGAGCGTGACGAGCGTCTCGATCAACTGGTCGTGGTACTTCCGCGCGAGGTCCTTCTGCCCGGCCGGCGCCGCCTCGTACCCCGCGAGGACGTCGACGACGCCGCTCACTTTCGGGCCGGGATTGACCGGGACGTTGACCGGCACGCACTGCTTGCCGAACGACTCCTGGATCTGCGCGACGAGCTGGACGATGTCGACGTTCTCCGCGTCGACGCGGTTCACGATCAGCACTCGGCCACGGTTGTTCGCGACCGCTTCGTTCCACAGGCGTCTTACGGGAAACGTCACTCCGTCCGCCGCGGAGAGACACACCGCCGCGGTCTCGACCGCGTTCAGCGCCGCGATCGCCTCGCCGAGGTAGTCGGGGTAGCCGGGTGAGTCGACGACGTTCAGCTCGTGCTTGTTGTGCGAGCAGTGGAAGATCTTGAGGAAGAGCGAGTGCTTCTTGGCGCGCTCGTCGGGGTCGTAGTCGACGGTCGACGTCCCGTCGTGGACGTGGCCGCGGCGCGGGATCGCGCCTGCTTTGTGGAGGATCGCTTCGAGGAGCGTCGTCTTCCCGGCGTGCGGCCCCCCCACGAACGCGACGTTGCGGATGTCGGCAGTGACATACTTCGCCATCTCGTCCTCCGATTCGACCGAAGGGCGCGCGTCGTTCCCGAGACGGAGTCGCGCGCGGGCGGCGCATCATAGCCGCCGGTCGGAGCGACGAAAGTCGAGGCTGCTGCGGATGAGCGACCGCTCAGTGGTGACCGGGCACGACGCGCAGGAGCGCGCCGAGGATCGGCTCGAACGCCACCAGCAGCGCGATCGACGCGACCACGAGGAACGGCCCGAACGGCAGCGCCGTCAGCGGGAGATCGCGGCGGCGCAGGTGGCGCAGGAACCACAGGAGCGCGATGAGCGGGAGCGGCAGGAGCGCGAGCGCGAGACGCGGCGATGCGGAATGCGCGAGGTCGTCGAGGAAGAACAGCGGGATCAGGACCGACGCGAGCAGGATCGACGTGGCGATCGGCAGGCGCCGGACCAGCACGAAGAACGCGGGCGCCGCGCCGAGCAGGCACGCGAGGAAGAACGTGAGCAGCGTGCCTTCGGCGCCGAACACGCAGCCGGCGAGCGCGAGGTACTTCGCGTCGCCGAGCCCCATCGCTTCGCGACGGAACGCCGCCGAGAACGCGAGGCGGACGAAGAACACCACCGCGAGGCCCGCGCCGGCGCCGGCGAGCGACGCGACCGCCGCGTGCGCGGCCGGGCTCGCGAACACCCGCGTCCGCGTCGCGAGCAGGACGAACGTTGCCGCGCCGATCGCCGCCGGCAGGAGCACGCGCGGGAACAGGAAGCGCAGCTCGCCCGCGAGATCGAACCGCTCGTCGTCGCTCGGCAGCGCCGTCTGCGGCTCCTCGCCGTCCGCGACCGTCTCCCGCTCGCGGCGGAAGCAGTCGACGAGCAGCGCGGGCAGCGCGCCGATGCACGTGCCCGCGAGCAGCGCCGGCACGACGACGCCGTGCGCGCCGCTCGCGTAGTACCGGCCGCGCAGGATGTCCGGGACCAGCCACACGGAGAGCGCGACGATCGGGATCCACGGCACGGTCAGCGGATCGGGGATGATCGCGAGCTGGAAGTCGATCACCGCGATCGCGACGAACAGCGAGCACAGGAGCGCGTCGATCGCGAACGCGAACATCTCGGCGTGCGTCGGCTGCGCGTGCGAATCGAAGCGCGCGACCGCGAGCACCACGAACAGCGCCGCCGTCAGCGCCTCGACCAGGAGGTAGCGCACGGCGATCGCGCCGCCGCAGCCGCGGCACTTCCCGTTCAGCACGATCCACGAGACGAGCGGGATGTTCTCGTACCACGGGATCTGCCGCTTGCACGCCGGGCAGAACGAGCGCGCCGGCCGCATCACCGACATGCCGCGCGGCAGCCGCCAGATCACCACGTTCAGGAACGATCCGACCATCGCGCCGAAGATGCCGGCGAAGACGATCAGGAGCGTCGCCGGCGTCACGGCGCGCCCCCCGCGCACTCGGCGGCGGCCGGGTCGCCGTCCACGCGCAGGAGCACCGTCCCCTCGAACGGCGTCCCGACGAGGTCGGTCGGGCCGGGCGCGCCGAGATCGAGGATCAGCGGCGAGTCCGTCGGGAACCCGTCGCGCGGACGGACGAACACCTCGGCCGAGCGGCGCGACTGCACCAGCGTGAGCTCGCACGGCACGTTCGCGTGTTGCGGGTTGTCGAAGCGGACCCGGATCGTGTCGGAGGTGACGGTGCGCGGATCGAGCGGCTCGGAGAACGCGAGGCGGATGCGTCCGTCCGGCCGCACGCGCACGCGGTCCCCGCCGTCGGCGACGAGCAGCGCGCGGTTCACGAGCGCGGGGCCGGCGCCGATCGCGACGTCGCGGAACGGCGGCGGCGACGCGGCCGGCGCGCCACGCGGATCGAGAACGCTGAACCGCAGCCGGAGCGGACGATCGAGCGGCATGCCGTCGGTCGACATCACGCCGGTGCGATCGGGGTAAGCCGAGAGCGAGACGTCGACGCGCTGTCCGGGCCGCCAGCCGCCGTCCGACCAATCGGGCGCGGAGACCGGACGCGGCACGAACGTGACCCGATCGTCGCCGACTTCGAACGAGCCTTCGATCGGCGCGCCGTCCGCGCTCCACACGCGCAGCGACTGCGGACCGACCGAGCTCGGGTCGACCGGCGCGGTGAAGACGATCGTCAGCTCGTCGTTCAGTCGGAGCGCTCCCTGCTCCGGCCGCGGGATCACTTCCTTCACCGCGAACGCGGCGGGTTCACGCGCGCAACCCGACACGTCGGCCGCGAGCAGGAGCACGATCGACGCCGCGAGCGCGGCGCGCGTCACGCGGGACCTCCCGCGAGCACGAGGTGCGCGGCGGCCGCGATGCCGCGCAGCGTGAGGTCGGGGTCGTGGCGCGGCGCCGAGCGCAGGAGCGGCAGGAGCAGCGGCGCGTCACCGCCGGTGAGCAGGACGCGCGTCGGGTGCGCGGACGCACCGGGTCCCGCGAGGTCGCGCACCAGACGATCGACGAGGCCGGCGACGCCGCGGATCACGCCGGCGCGCATCGCGTCCTCGGTGTTCCGCGCCGGCGCCTCCGGCGGATCGAACACCGGCTCGAGCAGCGGCAGCCGCTCGGTGCCGCGATGCAGCGCTTCGAAGCAGAGTCGGACGCCCGGCGCGATCGCGCCGCCGACGAACGTGCGGTCGTCCTCGACGCGGTCGACGGTGATCGCGGTGCCCGCGTCGATCACGATCGCGGCCTCCTCGACGAGCGCGAGCGCGCCCGCCGCGTTGAACAGCCGGTCCTGGCCGACGCCCTCCGGCGGCAGGCACGCGTTCTTGACCGGCGCCTGGAAATCGCGCGGCGCGACCAGCACGCGGCGCGTGCGCTCGATGCGCGGCAAGAGCGCGGCGATCGCCTTCGGCCGCGTCGCGACCAGCGCGACCGGCGCGTCGTGCGGCATGCCGTCGAGGAAGCTGACGAGTTCCGGCTCGTTCACGCCGTGCAGGAACGCGCCGCGTTCGAGCACGCGTCGATCGCGGAGGAGCGCGGCCTTGACCCGCGAATTCCCGACGTCGAGCACCACGAGATCCATCCGGCCTTCGCCCCCCCGACGGGTCAGCGCGCGATGCGGAATTCCTTCGTGATCGTCGAGCCGCGGCGCTCGATCTCGATCGAGTAGTTCGAGAGGCTCTTGTTCTCTTTGATGTAGTTCGCGAGCGACGCCTTCGAGCTGATGTCGACGCCGTTCACCTTCTTGATGACGTCGCCCACCTCGAACCCGCGCTTCGCGGCGAGGTGGTCGTCCGGCAGCTTCGAGATCTTGAGGCGGATGCGACCCCGGACGCGCGGGTCGAAGTCGGGCGCCAGCTCGATGGTGTCGAGCAGCTTCTCGTAATCGCGCTCGACGAGGTCGCGGGTGTCGGTGCCGATGAACCAGCCGTTCGCACCCATCGGCGAGTCGTTCTTGAGCTCGATCATCTCCGCGGGCTGCGACGCATCGGGATCGTTCGGATCCAATCCCGGGAGCTTCTGCACCGGCTTCTTGTCGACGCCGCTCGTGTCGATCCGCGACGGCTTCACTTCGACCTGCTTGCCGTACCACTCGCAGATCACGGCTTCCTTCGTGATGTCGACGATCTTGCCGTTGTATTGCGGCCCGTCGTAGGGCGCGCGGAGCTTGTCGCCGATGCGCTTGTACGTGGGGAGAGTTTCGGGCTTCTGCCTCCCCCTGTTCGTGCCCGGTGCCACGACTGCGTTCGCCGGAACCGGGGTGGCGTTCAGATCCTCGTCGTACGCGATCTTCGCGCAGCGCTTCTCCGGCTCGGGCGCCCAGAACAGGAGCATCACGTTGATGACGTCCTCGAGCTTCTTCTCGGTCTGCGCCGTCGGTTGGGATCCCGCGACGTCGGCGGGCTTCTCCGGCTCCTTGCCGGTGATGTTCAGCTCCCAGATCACCCGCGCCGCCTTGTAGTCGCGGGCGCCTTCGCCGGAGCCGCTCGCCTCGACGCCCTTCGACGGCGACGCCTTGTTCGCGGCTTCGCTGATCTTGTCGGGCGGGATCTGCGGGAAGAGCGTCTTCTTCTTCAGGTCGATGAAGAGACGGGAGACCAGAAAGAGGATCGCCGCGACGCCGAGGAACACGCCCAGGAACAACAGGCTCCTCGTCGTCTGGACCTTCATGCGCAGGGCCATTGGTCGGCGACGACTCCTGAATCTCGAGACGGAAGCGCGGCGGGAAGTGCCGTTCCGGCCGCAGGCTAGCAGTCCCGTCCCGACCCCTCAAGCGAGCGAGCCGCGGGCGGATCCTGCCCGGAACGGCACCCTCAATCGGGAGTCGTGCCGCGGGCTTCCATCGAAATGGAGGTTCGTCAGACCGTGAGGTCGGTGAGCCGGTTGCCGCGCGAGATGCCGGCGATCACGAGCTTCAGCTCGTCCGGGTTGTCGGCCGTCGCGAGCGCGTCGTGGTAGTCGATGCGCCCTTCCTTGTAGAGGCGCGCCAGACACTGATCGAACGTCTGCGTCCCGAAGAACTCGCCGTCGGCGAGGACCTTCGGCAGCTCGACGGTGCGGCCTTCCTTCAGGACTTCGCGCACCGACGGCGTGTTCAGGAGCAGCTCGACCGCCGGCATGCGGCCGGCGCCGTCGATCGTGTTCATCAAGCGCAGCGAGATGACGCCCTGCAGCACCATCGAGAGCTGGAGACGGACGAGGCCGTGCTGCTCGGACGGGAAGTAGGACAGGATGCGCTCGACCGTCTGCACCGCGTTGATCGTGTGCAGCGTCGACATCACGAGGTGGCCCGACTCGGCCGCGTTGATCGCGGCTTCGATCGTCTCCTTGTCGCGCATTTCGCCGAGCACGATGACGTCGGGCGCCTGGCGCAAGCAGAACTTGAGCGCCGTGAAGAACGTCCGCGAGTCGTGGCCGATCTCGCGCTGCGTGATCAGGCAGTTCTTGTCGCTGAACACGTACTCGATCGGATCCTCGATCGTGATCACGTGACGCGACAGGTTCTGGTTCATGTACTCGATCATCGACGCGAGCGTGGTCGACTTGCCCGAGCCGGCGACTCCGGTCGCGAGCACGAGGCCGCGCTTCGCCTGCGCGAGGCGCTCGAGCTGCGCCGCCGGGAGCGACAGCTCCGCGAACGACGGCACGTTGCTCTTGATGTAGCGGAACACCATGCCCGGCTTGCCGAGCTGCTTGAACACGTTCACGCGGAAGCGGCCGAGCTCGACGATCTCGTAGGCGAGGTCGACCTCGTCGCCCTGGACGTACCGCTCCATCTGCAGCGAGTCGAGCAGCTCCCCCACGTAGCGCATCGCGACGTCTTCGGTGATCAGCTCGTCGCTGATCGGGTCGATGCGTCCGCGCACGCGGAGCGACGGCAACGCGCCGGTCTTGACGATCAAGTCGGAGGCGCCTGCCTCGACGGTGCGGCGAAGCAGTTCTTGGAGCGTGAGCATGGCGACTCCGGGGGGACGATCGATCCGTCTGATCGTCCGCCCGGGCGCGAGACTGGAGTCGGAAACCGTTACCGGGCCGCGCCGCGGCGTCAGCTCGCGGCGGTGCTGGCCGCGCGCGCGGACTGCATCGAGCGCACCAGCGCTTCGAGCAGCTCGGGGATCCCCTCGCCGGTCACCGCCGAGACGACCATCGGCTTCACGCCGGCCGCGCGCAGCTCCTTCTCCGCGGCGCGGCGGTCCTCCGCGAGGTCGATCTTGGTGAGCACGACGATCTCGGGCTTGCTGGCCAGCTCGCCGCCGAACTGCTCGATCTCGTGGCGGACGGCTCGGTACGCGGCGAGCGGCGTGAGGTGGCCCGACGCCTCGACGAGGTGGAGCAGCACGCGCGTGCGATCGACGTGGCGCAGGAACCGCGCGCCGAGGCCGCGGCCCTTCGAGGCGCCTTCGATCAGGCCCGGCACGTCGGCGACGATGTAGCGCTCATAGTCGGCCTCGACGATGCCGAGATTCGGCGAGAGCGTGGTGAACGGGTACGCAGCGATCTTCGGGCGCGCGTGCGAGAGCGCGGCGAGCAAGGTCGACTTGCCGGCGTTCGGGAAGCCGACGAGCCCGGCGTCCGCGATCAGCTTCAGCTCGAGCGCGACCGCGCGCGACTCGCCGTCCTCACCCGGCTCGGCGCGGCGCGGCGTCCGTTCGGTCGCCGACGAGAACCGCGCGTTGCCGCGGCCGCCCTTGCCGCCGCGCGCGATGACGACTTCGTCGCCCGCGCGGGCGAGGTCCTTCAGCACGTGGCCGCGCTCCGCGTCCTTCACGAGCGTCCCGCACGGGACCGTGAGCACGAGGTCCGCGCCGTCCTTCCCCGAGCACTTGCTCTGTCCGCCGCCCTTGCCGTCCTTCGCGCGGAACGTGCGCGTGGCGCCCAGCGATTCGAGGGAGAGGAGCTTCGCGTCGGCGCGGATGACGACGTCGCCGCCCTTGCCGCCGTCGCCGCCGTCGGGGCCGCCCTTCGGGATGTACTTCTCGCGACGGAACGACACGCGGCCGTTTCCGCCGTCACCGGCCTTCACGGTGATGACGAGTTCGTCGCGGAACGGCAGACGGGCTCAGTTCGCTTGTTCGGGGAACGGATCGACGTGGATCCGCGGGCGTGCGCCGCTCGAGAAGCGCACGATGCCGTCCGTGAGCGCGAAGATCGAGAAGTCGCGGCCGAGCTTCGTGTTCTTCCCGGGGAAGAAGCACGTGCCGAGCTGGCGCACGATCACCGAGCCGGCCGAGACGGCCTGACCGGAGTATGCCTTCACGCCACGGTGCTGCGCGTTCGAGTCGCGACCGTTCCGGGACGAGCCCTGACCTTTCTTGTGCGCCATGACGCGCTCCTTTCGACGACCGCGGGGACCGCGGTTTCGCTCAGCCCTGGATCGAGTCGATGCGGACCTGCGTGAACTTCTGACGATGGCCGAAGCGGCGCCGATAGTTCTTCCGGCGCTTGTACTTCTGCACGTAGATCTTCGGCCCCTTCACGTCGGACTCGACGATCGCGGTGACCTGCGCACCCTTCACCGTCGGCGTGCCCACCTTGCCGGCGACGAACAGCACGTCTCCGAAGGTGACGGTGTCGCCCGCCTTCAAGCCGGTCCGCTCGATGCGGATCTTGTCGCCCTGCGCCACCCGATACTGGTGGCTGCCGTCTTTGATGATGGCGTACACGTCGCCCTCCGGTCGGAAAGAGCCGAGCACATTACCGGGGCGCCGCGCGGGGATCAACGGCGCGCCTGCGACCTTCCCGCCTTCTCTCGTCCCGCCCGCGGCGTCGCACCCGCATCGAGCCGCCCGTGGAGCCAGCCCGAATCGCAAAGCTGCCACGAGCGCGGCGATGCGACCGGCGCAGAACGAGCCGTCGGTTCCGTTTCGCGCCAGCGGTGGAACCACGCCGCGGAGCTGTAGGGATCGACGTTGCCGGAGAAGCGGATGCTGTGTCGACGGGCGTTGTTGAGGACGTAGAGGAGCGTGTTCCGCACGTCGAGCGTCGAGCCGAGCACCCGCGA
>CAZBOK010000172.1:0-9511 GCA_964493525.1 uncultured Phycisphaeraceae bacterium
CGCGCGCGGTCTGAACTCGGTGTACCTCGACATCCAGACGTACGGCGGGCTCGCCAAGGCGCCCGACGGCAACGATCTCGATCAGACCGCGGGCTCGCCGTGGGCGAAGACGATGCGCCAGGGTTTCGCGGCGCAGAAGACGTGGTTCGAGACGATGCGCAGCACGTTGAACGGCCCGCTGCTCGGCGAAGGCTCGATCGGCACGCCGAACTCGAACATGGAGTACCTCTGGTACGGCTACGTCGACAGCGTCCAGCGCGTCATCAACACCGGCAAGAGCAAGCACGCGAACGAGTGGCCCGCGGGCTCGCCCGACGCGCCGACCAACTGGCCGATCATCCCCGAGTACGAGTGGCGCGTCGCCGCACGCCATCAAGTGAACCACGGCAACGGTTTCTACGACCGCTTCTTCGGCCTCAGCGAAGGCCCGACGATCGTGAACATGTCGACCGCGGACGCGATCGTGCCGCTCACGCAGGATGCGCGTGACCTCTACAACGCGATGGAGATCGCGTACGGCCACGCGGGCTTCCTGATCACGAACGGCACGCAGACGACGACCGAGGGGTACATCACGCATCAGGGCGCGGCCGAGACGTACTTCATGACGAACGCGCTGCAGAGCTACTTCTTCACGTCGCCGGTGCTCGGGATCCACTACTACTGGCACGGCTCGTTCAAGACCTTCGAGCAGATCCTCTTCCTCACCGAGACCACCGACACGTTCCGCAAGATCCCGCTCGTCGTCAGCTTCCAGAACGGGATGCGCCTCTACGTGAACAACGGGACCAGCTCGCTCTCGGTCAGCGAAGGCGGCGTCACCTACACGTTGCCCGCGCGCACCGGCTGGCTCGCCTACCTGAACGGCCAGTTGCTCGCGTTCTCGGCGATCCCGCCCACGACGAACGGCAACCGCATCGACTACGTGAATGCGACCGGGCAGTACGAGTACTTCAACGGCCGCGGCGTCGTGAGCAGTTACGGCTCGCTCTCCACGACCGCGAAGCGCATCAAGTACAAGGTGCTGTCGTCGAACCTCACCGTGACCGAGAGTTCGAGCGGCGTGCTCGCGCCGTCGACCGGCACTCCGCCCGCGCTCTCCGAGATCCGCGCCTACCCCGACAGCGCGCACGTCGGCATCGGCGGACGCATCGGGCTGCGCGCGATCGCGTTCTATTCGAACGGCGCGTTCCGCGACGTGACGACCCTGATCGACTGGACGTCGTCGAATCCCTCGGTGGCGACGGTGAACGACTCGGGCGTCGCGACGGGAATCGGAAACGGTCAGACGTCGATCTCGTCGGCCGCCTTCAACGGCAAGACGGTGACGCCGATCACGATCGCGGTGCCGTGACGGTCGCGCGCTCCGCGAGCACTTCGCGGTAGATCGCCTCCACGCGCGCGTCGCGCACCTCGTTCGTCATCTTCGCGAGCACCAGCGCACGTCCCGCTGCGCCGAGTCGCTCGCGCAACGCGGCGTCGTCGAGCAGCGATGCGATCGCCGCGGCGAGCGCCGCGGGGTCGCGCGGCGGGACCAGCTTGCCGGTCTCGCCGTCGATCACGATCTCGGGGTTTCCATCGGTCGCGGTGCACACCACCGCGCGCGCCATCGCGAGCGCTTCGCGCACGACGCCGGTGAGCCCTTCGTTCTTTGCGCTCGCGTTCACGACGATGTCCGCCGCCGCGAGCAGCTCGGGAACGTCCGAGCGCCAGCCGAGGAAGCGCAGTCGATCGCCGCACTGCTTGGCGCCGAGCGCGAAGAACTCGTCCTTGCGCGGACCGGTCGCGTTCCCGGCGTGCACGAAGAGCACGTCGTCGCGCTTGCGCGCGAGCATCCCGAACGCGCGGAGGTAGGTGCCCGGATCCTTCCGGTGGTTCAGCTCGCCGAGGACGGCGACGATCTTCGTCTGCGGGCCGACGCCGAGCTCATTGCGCACGCGGTCGTGATCGACGCGCGCCGGATCGAATCGATCGACGTCGAACGATCCGTACACGACCTCGATCTTGGTGCCGTCGACGCCCTGCTCGACGAGAGAGTCCTTCACCGCCTGCGCGACCGCGACGATGCGATGCACACGCCGCGAGCGGTGCGCGAGCGCGACCGAGCGGTGCCGGAACGCATGCGTCGTCCCGCGCTGCGAAACGAACGCGGGCACCTCGATGCCGACACTCGACGCCAGCGCGAACAAGAGCGCCTTGTCGCGATGCACGTGGATGACGTCGAACCCGCCGGCGCGCAGGAACTCGCGGAACCGCAGCGCTTCCGCCGGCGGGCACCACGCTCCCTGCGGATCGTGCATCCCGTAGAAATGGAACGGGAGCCCGCGCTCCATCCACGGCCGGAACGTCTCGTGGAACGGCGCGCCTCGTTTCCAGGTGTTCGCGACGACCTCGACGTGATGCCCGCGCGCCTTCTGGGCGTTCGCGAGGAGGAGCGCCTGGATCGCGCCGCCGCGCGTCGAGTCGGTGTGCGTCAGGACGTGCAGGATCCGCAGCGACGACCCGGGCTCGGCGATCAACGCGCGGGTTCTCCACGCGGGCGTGACGCCGCGCGCGGAGCGCACCAGGCCGGCGATCCCGATCAACGCCGCGACCACCGACAGCGCGATCGTGCCGACGCGCGCGCCGTCGAGTGAATCGGGGATCTCCGAATCGGCCACGCGCGCCCGCGCCGCGACGCGGGTCGAGAGCGAGTGCAGTTCCGTCGCGCATTCGTCGATCTGCGACGACACCGACATCGCGTCGCGCACCGAGACCGCGATGTCGCCGCCCGGCGCGCGGATCTGCTCGATCACCTGACGGACGGATTCCTCGGTCGCGTCGATCAGCGCCTTGAGCGCCACGTTCTCGTCGCCGTGCAGCAGGTTCTTCAGCTCGAGCTCGGCGAGGCGGTCGTTCTGCTGGTCGAGCGCCTCGAGCTTCGCCGACAGGCGCGACGCGATGGCGATGCGATCCGCCTCGGACGCGGGGATCAACGTGTTGAGCACGTCGGCGCGGAGGTCGAGCAGGGTCTGCAGCACCTGCTCCGAGCGATCGAGCCCCACCACGCCTTCGTCGAGGATGAGGTCGATCTCGTTGCTCGCCGTGCCGAGGTCCGTGAGGATCACGAACGGCAGCACGCCGATCAGCGCGAGCGCCAACAGCACGCGGAAGCGCGCGAACGTCCATCTCCACAGCGCCACGGCACCGGTCTCCTATCGCGAACGGGGTCGGCGGTCGAGTTCTACCAATCGCGCGCGTCGCGAAACAGCGCTCAGCGGCGCGCCTGCTGGTAGAGGAACGACGCGAGGACGGCGAGCACTCCGAGCACGAGGAACGAGCCGATCCGGTAGGCGAGCTCGATCGTCGCCGTGTCGACCAGGAAGACCTTCACGAGCGTGAGCCCGAACATCGCGAGACCGGCCCAGCGCAGGCTGTCGACGCGACGCGCGAAGCCGACGGCGATCAGCGTCGCGGCGTACACCGTCCACGCCACCGAGACCCACACCTGCGCCGCGAACGGATGGCCGGTGCGGCCCCACGCGTAGATCTCCGCGGAGACGACGAAGAGGATCGCGAGGAGCCCCGCGGTGAAGCAGACGCCGGCGGCCGCGCGCGCAGCGCGATCGCGCAGGAGCAGCGCGCACGCGAGGAGCGCGGCGGCGGGTGTCATCGAGCTCCAGAACGTCGTGTTCACGAACGGCAGCGTCGCGAGGCGGCTCGCGTCGGCAGAGCGCATCCCGGCCACCACGGCGCCCACCAGGAACAGGCCGATGCCGCCGTCGCGCAGGAGCGAGCGCCGCAGCGTCGCGCCGGCGAACGCCGCCGCGGCGCCGGTGATCACGAAGAGCGGCGCCACGCCGAGCGGGTGGCCCGACCTGCCGAACTCGAGGTTCTGCGACGCGGCGAGCACGACGACGGCGAGTGACGCCGCCACCTCGGCGAGCGCCCCGAGCGCGTCGCGCGGCGCCGTGCGCCCGCGCCCGAGCATCCACGTCTCCGCGAACAGCGCCGCGATCGGCGCGGCCGCCGCGAAGAACTCGAGGTTGAAGAACGGATGCGGCTGTCCGGCGCGCACGAACACGGTGTGCTCGAACCCGTGGAACGTGCCGATCAGCGCGAGGACGACCGCGCCCTGCGGGAACACGGGCCAGTTGCGCCGCTTGCCGACCAGCACGAGGACGGCGGACACCACCGCGAACGCGACCGGCCGATCGAGTCCGTCGGTGAGCTGGTAGATCGCCCCGGCGGTGCCGACCAACGCGAGGACGAGGAAGCCCGCGGCTTCGGCCGCCGAGTTCGCGGCGTTCCACGCGATCAATCGACCGGCCGTCAGGTTCGCCGCGGCGAGCCCGACGAGCGCGATCCCGAACAGGGTGCGGTGACCGTCGAGCCACAACGATGATCCGGCGATCATCAGGAACAGGTTCGCGACGAACGCCGCGAACATCGCCGCCAACGGCGGCTTCCGCGCGCGCAGGATCGCCGGCGCGGCGCCGAGGACGAACAACGCGCCCGCCAGCACGAGAAGAGTCCAATTCGCCGTGGGCAGTCGCTCGGGCGTGAACCATCGATCGCGCCAGTTCGACCAGTAGGCGACCGTCGCGACGGCGGCCTGCAGCTCGATCCCGAACACGGGTTTGCGCAGCGCGACTCCGAGCACGCCGAAATGCAGCATCACCAACCAACCGGTCGTCATTCCGATCGCGTCGAGATCGCTGCCGAGGAGCGCGGGCGCGAGGTAGCCGCCCGCGAATCCGAGGTGCGCGAGGAACGGCGCGTTGCGGAGGATCGAGAACACGGCCCCGATCGCGGTGAGAAGGGCGCTCGCCACCAGCGCGACGGGCCGGTCGATGAAGCCGTAGTGGACCGCGGAGAAGTACACGGCGAGGTAGAGCGACCCGAGCCCCCCGCCCATCAACGACTGTCCGAACACGTCGAAGCCGCGGGCGCGCAGTCGATCGCCGGCGAACAGCGCGGCGATGCCCGCGACGATCGCGAGCGTGACGCGGCCCGCGGGTCCGAGCAGACCCGTGACGATCGCCCAGCGCAGGAAGTACGCGATCCCGATCAACACCAGGATGACGCCCGCGACCAGGAGGACGCGGCCGCCGAGGAACGTCTCGAGATCCTGCGTCGACGTTTCCGATCGGGATCCGAAACGTGGCGGCGGATTCGGCTCCTTGCGCTGCGTTCGCGGGCCGAGCGGGGCGGCGGAGGTCGGGCTCCCGGCGAGCGGCGGCGGCGCGAGCGGCGCGGGTCGCCCGACCGGCGCGCCGGCCATGCGATGCTCCGGTGCTTCCGGCGCGGGCGTCGTCGTCCGCCGCAACGCCGCGACCTGTTCTTCGAGCCGATCGACGCGCTCGCGCAGGAGATCGATCTCCGATCGTCCTGGCGCCGTGTCCGGGTCCGGCATTCCCGTCCCTCCCGACGCTCGGATTCAGCCGCGCGGCGCCAGCATAGGAGGGCGCTCGATCAACCGGTCACGCGCGCCAGGACGCGCGCCGCCGCTCCGATGCGATCGCCGACGTCGCGCAGCGCCGCGTCGAGCGCGGCGTCCGCGAGCTCCGCACGCGCGAGCGCGACCAGGCAGCCCCCGAACCCCGCGCCGGTGAGCCGTGCGCCGAACACGCCGTCGATCGCGACGAGCGCCGACTGCAGCGCGTCGAGGATCGGCGTCGAGATCTCGTAGAGGTCGCGACACGACGCGTGACTCTCGTTCACCAGGTCGCCGGCGCGGACGAGGTCGCGACGCGCGAGCGCGTCCGCGAACGCCCGGACCCGCGCGATCTCGTCGATCACGTGCCGCGCGCGATCCCGAGCTCGCGGCGCCAGCCGGCCGCCGCCTTCGTCGAGCAGCGCGCGCGTCGCGTCGCGCAGCGATCGCACTCCGAGCGCGGACGCGGCGGCCGCGCAGTCCTCGACGCGCTCGTTGTAGCGTGACTCCGTCAACTCGCGGCGCGTCCCCGAGTCGACGACGACGACCGCGAGCCCCGGCGGCAACGGCACCTGCCGCGTCGACCGATCGCGGCAGTCGAGCAACAGCGCGTGGCGCGGCCGGCCGAGCGCGATCGCGAAGTGATCCATGATCCCGCAGCGGACGCCGACGCCCTCGGTCTCCGCACGATGCGCGATGCGCGCGATCTCCGCGTCGTCGAGGGGCAGCGCGAACTCGGCGGCGAGGGCGCGCGCGCATGCGACGAGCAGCGACGCCGACGACGACAGCCCGCCCCCGATCGGCAGATCGCCCGCGATCCCGGCGTCGAACGCGGGCGTGGCGAACCCCTCCGCCGCGAGCGCCGCCGACAGCGCACGCACGTACCCGACGAATCCGTCGCCGGCGAGATCACGGCTCGCCGCCCGAATGCGACCGGCGCCGTTTCCGCGCACCGCGACCGCCGTCCCGAGCGCGAGCGGCATCGGCATCACGACGCCGTCGTTGTAGTCGACGTGCTCACCGATCAGGTTCACGCGCCCCGGCGCGAACGCGACGGACGCCGGCCGCGCCGCGGGGAACGCCGCGTCGAGCGCCGCGCGCGCGTCGAGGACGAGGCGACTCTCCACGCGAACTCCTTCGAACGCCGGACGACGACTCGGCGCCGCGTGCGCCGGTTGATCGTCGGGAGCGGGACGGTATCATCCCGCGATTCTGCGCGGACGTCGAAGCGGCGACGCGCGGAGACCGAACATGGTGGGTGTAGCTCAGTTGGTTAGAGCACCAGACTGTGGCTCTGGGTGTCGGGGGTTCAAATCCCCTCATCCACCCCAAGATCGGAGCGGGCCGGACGGCGCATTCGCCGTTCGGCCCGCTTGCTTCCGCGATGGATCGTCCCGCGATCCCGCGGTAGCGTGACGACGCACAACGCGACGCGCGCCCGTAGCTCAACTGGACAGAGTATCGGGCTTCGAACCCGAGGGTTGCAGGTTCGACTCCTGCCGGGCGCGCCACACGCGTTTGGGAGCCCGATCTCGGCGTTGCGTCGGGCTCACCGTGTCGCGGTGCAGACACAGCTTTCGCCCGACGCGCCTTGATCTCGGGCTCCCAAACGCGTGTGGCCGATACGAGGACGATCTCGGCGTTGCAGCGGGCTCGCCGTGTCGCGGTACAGACACTGTCTTCGCCCGCTGCGCCTTGAGCTCGGGCCTCCCCTCGCGTTCGGCCGACGTCGGATCTCGGCGTTGCGTCGTGCTCGCCGTGTCGCGGGGTGGACACTGTCTTCGCCCGACGCGCCTTGAGCTCGGGCCTCCCCTCGCGTTCGGCCGGTGCCTGCCGAATTTGGCGGGTCGCGCGGCGAGTCCGACTCTCGCGAACGCGAGGTCCGAGTCGGGGGGATCCTAGAGATGATCGGAGTTCCATGACGGGCGTGGGTCGGGTCGAGTCGAACGCGCGGGCGGGGCGCTTCGGGGACAGTTCTCGGGGGTGATCGCGAAGCTCGGGGCACGATCGACGATCTCGTGCGCCGCGGCGGAACCGCGCGAGCGACCCGCCGTGCGCGTGATCGAGCGTCGCGACGACGCCGACGAGCATGGACTGCTCGCGCTCCGGCTCCTCGCGATCGCGTGCGGCGACGACGACGCGAAGTGGGAGGACGCGCGGCGGGCCGCGTCCGACGCCCTCGCCGCGCGCACCACGCTGTGGGACGGCGTCGCGACCGCGAGAGTGGCCGCGGCACGCGCGCCGACACCTGACCGATCGGAGTCGGGCGCCGTTCCCGATGCCGCGCGTCGCCGTTTCGCTCGCGCCGATTCCAGACTAAGCTATGGCTTAGTTCCAATGGACGTCGCCCGGATCCGCAAGTCGCACGGTCTCACGCAGGCGCGCCTCGCGGCGATCGTCGGCGTCCACCCGATGACCGTGAGCAAGTGGGAACGCGGCGCGCTCGAGCCCGGCCCGTTCGAGCGCACGATTCTGGCGTCGTTGTCCCGTCAACCCGGGAAGGGATCGCCGGCGATGGCGGAACTCGCGGGCGTCCTGAACCGGGCCTTCATCGAAGTCGTCGAGGTGGAATCCATGCTGCTGTCAGCAAGCAATCAACTGCGCGGCAAGATCGTCGAGATCGAGCTCGGTCCGGTGTCGACGCGCGTCGTCCTCGAGATCGCCCCGAAGGTGCGCGTGACGTCGGTGATCACCACCGCGTCGGCGAAACGGCTCGGGCTCGCGATCGGGAAGAGAGCGACGGCGATCATCAAGGCGACCGAAGTGATCCTCGGAATGGAGTCGAAGCCATGAGGAGCGCGGTGCTCTGGTCCGCGGTCCTGCTCGCGGTCTCGGTGACGGGCTGCGATCGAGCGGGCTCCGGATCTCGTGACGCGAAGCGCGTCGACCTCGTCGTGTTCGCGGCCGCGAGCACGAGCGACGTCCTCGAGGAGCTGCGCGCGCCGTTCGAGGCCGCGCACCCGGCGCACCTCGTCTTCAACTTCGGATCGTCCGGGGATCTCGCGCGGCAGATCCTCGCCGCGAGCGCGGCCGATGCCTTCGTCTCCGCCGATCCGGTCGAGATGGACCGCGTCGCCGCCGCCCGGCGCGTGGTGACGGACACGCGCCGCGACCTCGTGTCGAACCAGCTCGTCGTGATCGAGCCGGTCGACCCTGCGGCTCCGGCGTCGTCCCGCTTCCACGATCCGTTCACGCTCGATCAGCTCCGCGACGCGTCGATCGGGAGACTCTCGCTCGCGAACCCGGAGTCGGTGCCGGCCGGGCGCTACGCGAAAGCGTGGCTCGACTCGAAAGGCGCGTGGCCCGACCTCGCCGCGCGCGTGGTGCCGGCGGTCGACGTGCGCGCGGCGCTGGCCGCGGTCGAGTCGGGCGCGGCTCCCGCGGGCATCGCCAACCGGACCGACGCGGCGCGCAGCAAGAAGGTGCGCGTCGTCCATCGCGTCCCGCTCGCCGAAGGCCCGCGGATCGTCTACGTCGCCGCGGCGATCACGGAGCGCCCGCACACGAACCTCGCGCGCGCGTGGGTGGACGCGCTCGCGGGTGAGGACGCGCGTGCAGCGTTCGATCGCGCGGGGTTCGTCCCGCTCGAGTCGCCGGCCGCGACGGGCCGCTGAGCTCGCGTGGAACCGATCGCGTCGATCCTCTTCGTGACGGCGAAGATCGCCGGGCTCGCGACGTTGGTCGTCGCGGCTCCCGCCGTCGCGACCGGCTATGCGCTCGCGCGCGCACGCTTTCCCGGCAAGAGCCTGGTCGAAGCGATCGCGGCGCTCCCGCTGGTTCTGCCCGCCACCGCCGTCGGCTACCTCCTGCTCACCGCGTTCGCCCGCGATGGATGGCTCGGGCCGCGCCGGCTCGGTTTCGATCCGGACGTGCTCCTCACGTGGCGCGGCGCAGTGATCGCCTCGGCCGTCGTCGCGTTCCCGCTCGCGAGCCGCACGGCGCGCGCGGCGTTCGAAGCAGTCGATCCGCGGCTCGAGCGGATGGCCGGCTCGCTCGGCTTCGGTCGCCTGCGGACACTGTTCACCGTCACGCTCCCGCTCGCGCGCCGCGGCCTCGCCGCAGCGCTCGTGCTCGCGTTCGGCCGCGCGCTCGGCG
>CAZBOK010000173.1:0-9503 GCA_964493525.1 uncultured Phycisphaeraceae bacterium
ACGCAGAACTCGGACGGCTCGGTCTCCTTCGATCGTTCCGCCACGACCATCGCCGCGAGCACGGCGGGCAGCACGGTCGTCCATCACGAGGGCAGCGGCACGGCGACCGGAACCGGGGACGGCAGCTACCAGGGCTCGACCGACGTCGACTCGACGCACGGCTCGTTCTCGTCCGAGACCACCGCGGGCGACGGGCAGATCTCGACGACCGTGTCGAACGGCGACGGCTCGAACACCTGGACCGCCGGCGACGGCACCGTGCAGAACGCGCCGCAGTCGGCGCGCTCGGGCAGCGATCACTGGGCCGGCATCTCGCCCGAGTCGCTGAGCGCCGCCACGCGGAACCTGAAGAGCGCGTCGTCGCGCTTCGCCGGAAAGCTCACCGCGCCGACCAACGGCTTCTCCCCGTCGACCGCGCGCACGAACGGCGCGCCGACGATGCCGCAGCGCGCGACGCCGTCCGCGAACCGCTCGCGTCCGCAGCCGACGGGTCGTGGCGGAATGTCGGGCGGACGTCCGAGCCGCGGTGGCCGTGGCGGCCGCGGGCGCTGACGATCAGTTGCCGCGCAGCGCCGGCGCGAGCACGCGGCGCGCGAATTCGGCGGAGACGATCGGCGCCGCGACCGGCGCCATGTGGTGGGTGTCGAAGAACAGTTCGTGACCCCACTTCCCGTCCGCGTCGAAATCGACGAGCGGCACGTGCTCGCGTGCGGCGAGGTCGGCGACCAGCTTCACCGAGTTCGCCCACATGCCGGGCGGCAAGAACGTCTTGTGGATGTCGGTCACCGGCATCACGAACATCACCGGCTGGAATCCGTCCTCCCGCGCGAGCGCGATGATCTTCTCGAGCGCGTGGAACTGCAGCCCGCCTTGCGCGAGCCGGCGCATCAGCTCGTCGCGATAGTGGGGACCCCAGCGGCCGACATCGAGATCGTCCTTCCGGGCGCCGAGCTGCGGCGCGAAGCCCTTCTTGCCGACCGCGAACGGCGGCGCGGCCTGCGCGCCGAACAGCACGGCGACCTGATGACCGAGCGCGCGCAGCGTGTCGCGTCCGCTGCCCAGCACGAGCCGACCGGTGGCGGCATGGGCGAGGTCGGAGATGTGCTGCGTCGTCAGGTTCTCGAGCCAACGCGACGAGCCGATGTGTTGCACCGGATCCTCGAAGCGCGCCTGCAGCAGCTCGTTGATCTCATGGTCGGGGAGGAGCGTCTTCATGCGCCCCTTCAGGACCGACTCGACCTCGGCCGTGGTCGCGTAGTGGTCGTTCAGACCTTCGTATCGCACCTCGATCGCGACGATCCCGTGGCGTCCGCGCGCGAGCGGCCGGATCGCGTCGAGGTAGAGCAGCAGCTCGCCCATCGTGGTGAGCGCGTTCGACGCGACGTCCGCGACCCAGGGCGACGCGATGCCGAGTTTCGCGAGCTCGGGCTCGACGACGAGCGGGTCGATCGCGCTCTGCGTGCGGGACGTACCGAGCACGAACGTCACCGGTCGATCGGTCGGGACGCCTTCCAGATCCTGCGACCGTGTGAGCAACCAGCGCAACGCGCACTCGGAGAGCGCGATCGTCGCGAGGCAGATCAACAACGCTTTGGTCGCTTTGCTCATGTCGCTCAGAACTGGAAGTAGAAGAACGCCACTTCGTCGACCCACGCCAGCAGCGCGGCGGTGACGAGTAGGCCGAGCGCGACGCCCTGGACCGCGCTCGGCAGCCGCTGCCAAACGCGTTCCTTCCAGTTGCCGTGGCGGACGACGAACTGCATCACGACCAGCAGCACGAGCACGCCGGTCCACGCGAGTCCGATTCTCTCGCCGCCGCTCGGCGCCCAATGGGTGAAGAGGCGGGACGCATACAGCATCGACGACGCGAAATCCGGTGCGCGGAACATCGTCCACGACAGGCAGAGCACATGGAACATCAGGATGCGCTTCAACCACGCCGTCCAGCGCGGGTCGTCGGCCGCGTCGCGCGCGACGCCGATCTTGCGCTCGACGATCAGGCAGACGCCTTGGTAACCGCCCCAGACCACGTAGGTCCAGTTCGCGCCGTGCCACAGGCCGCCGAGCAGCATCGTGATGAAGAGGTTCACGTTCGAGCGGAACGAACCCTTCCGGTTGCCGCCGAGCGAGACATACAGGTAGTCGCGCAGCCAGCGCGACAGCGACAGGTGCCAACGCCGCCAGAACTCGGTGATCGATCGCGCGAGGTACGGCGCGTCGAAGTTCTCCACGAGCTTGATGCCGAACGCGCGCGCGACTCCGAGCGCCATGTCGGTGTACGCGGAGAAGTCGCAGTACATCTGCAGCGAGAAGCCATACAGCGCCATCCACAGCACCCACGAGCTCTGGTTGCCGGGCGCGACGAACACCGAGTCGACGAACAGGGCGACGTTGTCGGCGATCGCGATCTTCTTGAAGAGTCCGAGCGCGAAGCGCTGGGCGCCGAGCGCGATGTTCTCCATGCGGAGGTCGGGCATCCGCTCGACCTGCGGCAGGAATTCCCCCGCGCGCATGATCGGGCCGGCGACGAGCTGCGGGAAGTAGGCCACGTACAGCGCGAAGTCGAGGAGGCTCGCGCACGGCGCGCGCGTGCGCCGCCACACGTCGATCACGTAGCTCATCGTGTGGAACGTGTAGAAGGAGATGCCCGCTGGCGCCTGCCATGCAAGCGTGTCGCTCGGCGCGCCGAACGTGGTCGCGAGCATGTGGCCGTACTTGAAGACGGACAGGAGCCCGATGCTCTGCACCAGGCTCACCACGAGCCATGTGTTCCGCGCGCGCGTCGTCGTCGCGCGTCCCATGCGCAACCCGACGAACCAGTCGAAGATCGTCGTGAGCAGGAGCAGGAAGATCCAGCGCGGCTCCCCGGCCCCGTAGAACACGTAGCTCGCGACCAGGATGAGCCAGCGTCGCGCCCCGTCCCGCCGGAACGCCGCGTACAGCGCCATCACGGCGATCACGAAGACGAGGAACAGGGAGGAGTTGAAGAGCATGGCGGGGCGGCAGACCTTCTGATGAAGGCCGCGAAAGGGTAAGAGAAGCATCCCCTCGACTCCATCCCGCACGAACGACGCGAATCACCATGTCGACGCCGCAAGAGAGCATCCGCATCGAGCGCGGCGCCGCCGGGCGATCGGTCGTCGTGCGTTTCGAGGGCGCGCTCGACTTCCGCGAATTCGCCCATCAATGGGATCTCGTCGCGGGCGGCGTGGAGGCGGAGACCTTTCCCGTCGAGCTCGATTTCGCGGCCGCCACGACGCTCGACTCCGGCAGCGCGGGGATCCTGTTCGGGACGCTCGGGCGGCGCGAGGCCGCGGGGCGCGCGACGCGGATCGTCGGCGCGACCGGGCGCGTGCGAGCGCTGCTCGATCTGCACGCGGCGCGACACGCGACGGCGGTCGCGAACGCGAAAGCGCGGGCGCCGCATGTCTCGCCGACGCGGATCGGCCTCTTCGATCAGATCGGCCGCGTCACCGTCGCGCTCGCGCACGACGTCCGCCTCACGTTCACGTTCGTCGGCGACCTCGTCGTCGCGACGGCGCACGCGGTGAAGTCACCGCGCTCGGTGAACTGGCGCGACCTCGGACACCTGCTCGAGCGCACCGGAGCCGACGGCCTGCCGATCGTGCTGCTCATCAACTTCCTGGTCGGCGTGACGCTCGCGTTCCAGGGCGCGGTCCAGTTGAAGCCCTTCGGCGCGAACATCTACGTGGCCGACCTCGTCGGCAAGGCGGTGACGCGATCGCTCGGCCCGCTGATGACGGCGATCATCGTCGCCGGTCGCTCGGGCGCCGCGTTCGCCGCGGAGCTCGGCACGATGCGCGTCTCGGAGGAAGTCGACGCGCTGCGCGCGATGGGGTTCGACCCGCAGCGATTCCTGGTGCTGCCGCGCGTGATCGCGCTGTTCCTCGCGGTGCCGTTCCTGACGCTGCTCGGGGACCTCGCCGCGGTGCTCGGCGGTCTGCTGGTCGGCGTGACGAACCTCGACCTCGCGCCGGGCACGTACGTCGATCGCACGCACCACGCGCTCGAGCTGCGCGACGTGTTCTCCGGCGTCGCGAAGAGCCTGTGCTTCGGACTCGTCGTCGCGGTGGTCGCCTGTCAGAAAGGACTCACCACGGAACGCGGCGCGGAGGGCGTCGGCCGCGCGACGACGTCGGCCGTCGTGACGATCATCTTCCAGGTCGTCGTGCTCGAGGCGATCCTCACCGTCGTGTTCAACCGGTGGGGGATCTGATGATCCGCGTCGAGAAGCTGACGATCGGGCACGGCGGCCGCGCGATCCTCGACGATCTGACATTCACCGTCGCGTCGGGCGAGCGCTTCGTCGTGCTCGGCGGCTCCGGCTGCGGGAAGTCGACGCTCTTGCGCCATCTCGCCGGGCTCGAGTCGCCGCTCGCCGGGACGATCGACATCGACGGCGCCGGGCCGCCGCAGGCGGAAGCGGGGCCGCCGCGCATCGGCGTGATGTTCCAGTCCGGCGCGTTGCTCGGCTCGGAGACGCTCTGGCAGAACGTCGCGCTCCCGCTGCGTGAGTGGACCAACCTCGACGACATCTCGATCGACGCGGTGGTGCGCTCGAAGCTCGAGCTCGTCGGACTCGACGGATTCGAGCAGCACCTGCCGGCCGAGCTGTCGGGCGGCATGAAGAAACGCGCCGGCATCGCGCGCGCTCTCGCGCTCGATCCGTCGCTCCTGCTCCTCGACGAGCCGTCGGCCGGCCTTGACCCGGTCTCCGCGGCCGATCTCGACCGCCTGATCGTGACGCTGAACGAGTGTCTCGGCACCACGATGGTGATCGTCACCCACGAGCTGGACAGCATCTTCCACGTCGCGAGCGACTGCATCATGCTCGACCGCGCCGCGCGCGGGATCATCGCGCGCGGCGACCCGCGCCGGCTGCGCGACGAATCCGACGACCCGCGGGTGCGGCGGTTCTTCCGCCGCCTCCCGACCGGAGAATGACGCGATGACCGCGAACCCGACCAACCGCGCGAAGCTCGGCGCATTCGTCCTGCTCTGCGTGGCCCTCCTGCTCGTCACGGTGGCGTGGCTCGGCGGCGGGCGGTTCAACCGGCAGACCGTCGGCGTGGTCACCTACTTCGACGAGTCGGTGCAGGGGCTCGACGTCGGCTCGGCGGTGAAATACCGCGGCGTGCCGATCGGCAACGTCGCCGCGATCCGCGTGAGCCGCGACCAGCGGCTGATCGAGGTGAGCTGCGACCTCTACCAGGACGCGCTCGCGCGCTTCGGGCTCGACCTCGGCGGCTCCGGCGACCGCAGCGTGCGCGACACGCTCTACGCGCAGCTCGCGAGCAGCGGGTTGACGGGCCTGCGGTTCGTCGAGATCGGACTGCGCTCGCCGGAGACGGCGCTCGTGAAGCCGGCGTTCGCGGTCGGCGACGATTTCCTGCCGGCGCAGATGTCGACGATGACGAGCGTCGAGACCGCGGTGAAGCAGGCGGCGTTGAAGTCGGGGGAGTTCGGCGCGCAGCTCGTCGCCGCGGTGTCGCGCTTGAACGACGTGCTCGACCGCCTGAACGGCTTCATGGGCGACGTGTCGAAAGCGGCGCTGCCGGAGCAGGGGAAGGAGCTGCTCGAATCCGCGCGCGGCGTGACGACGTCGGCCGATCGCCTGATCGGCCAGCTCGATCGCACGGTCTCCGACCTGAAGTTGACCGACCTCGCGTCGACGGCGCGCGGCACGCTCGACGAGCTGCATGAGACGCTCGCGACCGCGCGGCAGATCCTCGAGCGCGTGAATCGCCCGGACAATGCCGTGGAGTCGACGCTCGTCGAGGTGAAGCGCGCGATCGCCGACCTGGACCGCGCGGTCAACGAGGCCGAGGTCGGCAAGCTGTCGGCCGCACTGCAGCGCACGTTGGTGAACGTCGACGGCGCGACCGGCCGCGTCGGCGACGCGTCGGTCGCGATGGTCGACCTGCGCGACGATCTCGAGACGACGCTCGCGAGCCTGCGCGACGCCGCCGATTCCCTGCGCGCGTTGGTCGAGGACCTGCGCCGCGATCCGAACAGCCTGTTCTTCGGGAGGAAGCCGAATGAGATCCCCGGCAAGAATCCGTGACGGCGCGCGGAGCGCCCTCCTCGCTCTCGCAGGAGCGGCGGTGGCGCTGAGCGGCTGCCGCTCGTTCCACGAGCCGAACGAACTGCGCATGTTCCGACCCGAGTCCCAGGTCGAGGGGCCGCTGCCGCGCCTCGCGCCGAAGAACGGGCACTTCCTGCATCTCGACCGCGTGACGTCCGCGGCGCACCTCAAGGAGCGCATCGCGTGGCGTCGCTCGCGCGTCGAGTACGGGTACTTCGAGGACCGGCGCTGGAGCGAGCTGCCCGAGCGCTTCGTGACGCGCGAGATCGAGGTCGAGCTGTTCGAGCGGCGCGGATACCAGGAGCGGCGCAGCGTCGAGGATCCGACGCTGTCGATCGATGTCACCGCGTTCGAGGAAGTGATCGAGCCGGTCCCGATGGCGCTCGTCGAGCTGCACGTGCGGCTGACGCGCGCGCGCGGCGGCACGTTGTTCGACGGGATGTGCCAGGGCGCGGTCGACGTCGCCGACGACAGCGGCGACGCGCTCGCCAAAGCGATGGGGAAGGCGCTGCGCTCGGCGACCGAACAGGCGATCGCGCCGTTGCTCGACGCGATCGAGGGCCAGACGTCACACCAGGACGTCGATGTGCCCGAAGCCGCCCGCTCCGCCGCCGTCGTTCCTCCCGTGCGGTGACTGCTCGCCCTTCCCGCGGTCGTTGCGGCCCGTCACGCGCCGAGAGATCGACGAGTCCGTCGGATCGTTCGATCGCGCCCGCAGCAGATCGGTGATCTTCGATGGCCGTCGGTCGATCGTGCCCGGTTGCTGCGAGAGGTGTTGGGCGGCGGAGCGTCCGTCGTTCGCGAGGAGCGGATAGCGCGGTTGCTCCGACAGCTTTCGCTGCGCGAACAACTCGGAGGCTGCCCCGCTCGGGTTGACGATCGACTCGATCGCCATGACATCCGCCTCGACTCGATGGCCCGGACCAAGCCTCGAGCACGCTGCAAACATCGGGTCACGGGGATCGCCGTGCGGCGGAGAAATCAGAAATTGAGTTCGCCGCGAAGGAACGCGCGATCGAGCTTCAGAACAGCGTGCGCGTCTTCGTGCCGAGTGGCGGGTTCTCGAACGTGGCGCGGACGCGGAGCTTTCCGCTGCCGCGCTTTCGATCGAAAACGTTCAAGTTGAACGTGCCGCACTGTTCGAGCTTCTGCTTCGAGAGAGTCAACGTCGCGCCGTCGGGCGTCACCTTCAGGCTCTCGCCGACCTCGATCTTGGTGCCGCGCGGATCGCGCAGCTCGCCGAGCAGCTCGACTTGGACCGGCGGATCGGCGGACGACTCCGCCTCGAGGCGGATCTCGATGAGCGTCCGACCCGACATGCCGGGCAGCGCGATCGCGACCGGACGGCCGTCGACGAACTCGATCGTGCGGTCGAGCTTCTTCGGATAGACGACGCCCGTCGTCAGTTCGCAGTTCGACATGTCGACGGCGACGCCGCTGACCGCGAGCGTGTAGACGCCCGTCTCGGTCAGCTCGACGCCGCGGATCTCGGACTCGGCGACGCCCGGTTTCGTGGGCACGTCTGCGACGATCGCGCCCGAGGGCGCCTTCAACTTCATCGGCGGCGCCGCCTTGCCCGGCTCGCACTTCATGTGAGCGTCGAACACGGCGCCGGCGACCGATTCGAACTGCACCTTCTTGAGGCCGAGCGCGAACGTGTTGCTGCGCACCGTGTCGCCGGGGACGATGATCAGGAACGGGTCGGCCGAGTTCTCGGTGCCGCTGCCGGGGCGGTCGTCGTCGCCGGGCTTGTCGCCTTCGACGCGCGACTTCTTCGCGCCGGGCGGCGGGTTGCTCGGGTTGGCCCGCGCAGGACCCGGGCGGCCCTGGGCGATCACCCCAAAAAGGATCGGGACACCCCAAATGAGGACCGCGCTCGCGAACCCGCATCGACTTCGAAGCATTCGCACCCCCGGGACTCGCCGTCGCCGGAACCCGTTCCAGAACGGGGAGAGAGTATCGCGGACCCGCCCGGAAGAAACCGGCCGCATTGGCGGCCCTCGACAAATTCCAGGCTGCGTTACGGTATCGGCGGCACGTGCAATGCTCGGAACGCAGCGCCCCGTCCGTCCGCGGAGACCCCGATGACCGCCCGTCTGATCGGTTTCATGAGCGTGCTCCTGTTCCTGTCGCTCGCAGCGTTCGGGCTGATCATGAACCAGTCGCGCGAGGCGGTGTTGAATGAAGTGCGCCACACCGTGTCGTTCGTCGGCTCGAAGACGCTCGCGGCGTTCGCCGGCGACCTCGTCGCCGATGGTCCGCAGCAGCTCGACCTCCGAGTGACGGAGGCCGTCGACCGGCGCGGTCCCGACGCGGGAGGTCCCGCGACGCCCGCGGACCCCCCGCTCAGCGCGACGACCGAGTCTCCCGAAGTGAAGGAGCAGCTCGATCGGATCCGCGCACGACTGGCGGCGATGCGGAAGGACGCGCCCGGCGACCCCTCGGACGGAAAAGGCGCGTTCGTCGTCCTGCGGATGGAGCGACACGGCGCGATTCCCTGCGCGGCGTCCGCGCCGGCGGATTCGCGGTCCGGGTTCCCGTCGCATTCGGCGACGCCCGCGTCGTCCCCCGCGTCCGCTCCATCGATGCCCGTGGCGCCGGACGCGACGTTCTACTTCGCGAGCGGCGAGGTGCGCGTCGACGGCGACAAGAACGAAGGGATGCGAGTGAACATCCCGGTCTTCCGCCCCGGCGGCGACGACATCGAGACCGCGCTCGTGGTCGAGCCGCCGCCGGGCAGGCACGATTGGATGCTGAAGTCTCCGGACGGCGTGTTCGACGAGCTGATGTTCGACGTGCCGACGACCGAGTACCGCAGCCTGTTCGACGCGATCGCGAAGCGATCCCTGTTCGTCTTCCTCGGCGTGTTCGTGGTGGGCACCGTTCTCTCGGCCGGGATCGCGCGGCGATTCACGCGGCCGATTCGGCGGCTCGACGACGGACTGCGGCGCATCTCGGAAGGCGCGCTCGACGTGCGCGTCGACGTGAAGGGCGACGACGAGGTCGCGCGACTCTCGCGTGCGTTCAACGACATGGCCGGCCGCCTCGAGGCGGCGCACGCGCGGGAGAGCGAGCTGCAGCGGCGCGACAAGCTGTCGGCGCTCGGCCGCCTCGCCGCGGGAGTCGCGCACGACGTACGCAACCCGCTGCAGTCGATCAACCTCACGTTGCGCCACATCGAGGAGACCGGCCGGCCGGACGCCCCCGCGAAGTCGCGCGAGTTCGAGCGCGGCGTCTCGCTGATCCGCTCCGAGATCCACCGGCTCGACCAGCTCGTCGCGAACTTCCTGCGCTTCGCGCGCTCCGATCGCGCGGAGCTCGTGGCGGTCGAGCCGCGCACGTTGCTCGAGGAGACGGCGGCGCTCGTGTCGAAGGAGGCCGAGCGACGCGGCGTGCG
>CAZBOK010000174.1:0-9457 GCA_964493525.1 uncultured Phycisphaeraceae bacterium
CTGTGGCGCGCCGCCGACATCCCCGGCTGGATCGGGCGCATGCGGGGCGGCGAAGCGATCAACCATACCGAGCGCCGCGCCGCGCTGCACATCGCGCTGCGCCACCCGACCGGCAAGGGCCCCATCTTCCATGCCGGCAAGGACGTGATGCCGGCCGTGCATGCCGAGCTGGAAAAGATGCGCCGCTTCTGCGCCGAGGTGCATGGCCGCCACTGGCGCGGCGCCACCGGCGAACCGATCACCGATCGCGAAGCCCGATGCGAAGCCGGACGAGAAACAAGAGCCGCCGCCGCCCGACCTCACCGCGACGCGCGGCTTCGAAGCGTTCCTCGACATCGCCGACCTGCGCATCGAGAACGGTCTCCTGGTCGGCAAGTGCACCGGCGACGACCCGGTGCTGTGCTTCGGTTTCGATCCGGGGACGAGCGACGACGCGATGTACGCCGTCGAGGTGCGCATGCGCGTCTCGGCCGGCTCGAACATCGGCGCGACCCTCGACGGAGAGGAGAAGCTCGACCGCGAGACGTGGACCGACACGATCCGCACCTCCGCGCGGTGGGCGATCCCCGCGCCGATCGCCGCGGGCGATCAGCTGCAGACCTGCACGATCCTGAGCGACTCCGCGGTGTTCTCGCCGTCGATCAAGCGCGCCGGTCTGCGACGCATGTTCCTGCGCGTGACCGATGCGCCGGCCTCCGCCGCCGCGACGTTCGCGATCGAATCGGTGCGCTTCATCACGCGGCGCCAGCACTTCGCGTCGATCGCGTCCGGCCCGGCGTGGCAGGGGCTCGGCGACGTGTTCCGGCAGTCGCTCGTCCTGCGCTCCGGCGAGGTCGCGCGCTTCGACGTCGACCTCCCGGCGCACGCATGGCTCGACGTCGCGATCGGCGCGATCGTGCCGGACCCGGTGCGCTTCGAGGTGACGATCACCGGCGCCGACGGCAAGCCGCGCCCGCTGATGAAGCGCACGGTCACGACGCCCGAGCGCTGGGAGGACGCGCCGCTCGATCTCGCGGAGTGGTCGGGGCAGCACGCGCGCCTCGAGCTCGCGGTGCATTCGGAATCGTCGGGCGCGCTCGGCTTGTTCGGATCGCCGACCGTGCGCAGCCACGGCGGTGCTCCGGCGGCCGAGAAGGTTGCATCCGCCGCGACCGCGCCGCGGCCGCAGGGCGTGATCCTGATGATCACCGACACCTTGCGCCGCGATCACCTCGATGCGTGGTCCTATGCGCGGCCGACCGCGCCGACGCTCGCGCGGCTCGCGTCCGAAGGCGCGCGCTGCAAGGACGCGATCTCGCAAGCCACGTGGACCAAGGTGTCGGTGCCGGCGATCCTCTCGTCGCTCTACCCGCAGACGCACGGCATCGTCGGGCCGGAGCACCGGCTGAGCAACGGCGCGGTCACGATCGCGGAAGCGTTCCAGAACGCCGGCTACGCGACGTTCGCGACCTCCTCCGTCCCGTTCTCCGGCAAGGCGAGCAACCTGCAGCAGGGCGTCGAGGTCCTCCACGAGCGCTCGTCGGTCGGCGACCTCCAGTTCAGCTCGAGCAAGACCGCGCGCACGTTCGTCGATCGGGTGCTCACGTTCGTCGAGGCGCACCGGGACGTGCCGTTCTTCATCACGTTGCACGTGTTCGATCCGCACAGCCCGTTCGAGCCGTACGCGCCCTACTCGGAGATCTGGTCGCGACCGGAAGCGAAGAAGGGTCACGACGCGGACATGGAGCGAGTGACGAAGTACATGAAGGAGCACAAGCTGAACGCGGTCGATGATCTCCCGACCGCCAAGGTCCTGGCGGCGATCGGCATCGACAAGGACGCGTTCGTGCGCCGCGAGCTCGATTGGTACGACGAGTCGATTCGCGCCATGGACGCGGAGGTCGCGCGTCTGATGGAGCGGCTCGAGTCGCTCGGATTGAAGGACAAGACGTTGTTCGCGCAGGTCGCCGACCACGGCGAGGAGTTCCTCGAGCACGGCCGCCACTTCCACGGCCAGTCGGTGTACGGCGAGCTGATCGAGGTCCCGATGATGGTGTGGGGGCCGGCGTGGGTGAAGCCGGGCACGGTCGTGGAACCGACGGTGCAGACGATCGATCTCGCGCCGACGCTGCTCGACCTCGCCGGCATCGCGGTCCCGGCGACGATGCAGGGCAAGAGCCTCGCGCCGCTCGTCGCGCGGAACGACGGCGGAGCGAAGTTCACGTCGCGGGCGGCGTTCTCGCAGTCCTTGTTCTCGGGCTTCGACAAGAAGCACGAGCCGGACGAGACCGAGTCGTTCTCGATCGTGCGCGGCGGCTTCCAGTTGATCCACTTCACGACGCGCCCCGAAGGTCACGCGGAGTTCGAGCTGTACGACCACGCGAACGATCCCCTCGACACGAAGAACCTCGCCGCCGAGCAGCCGGATCGCGTCGAGCGAATGAGCCGCGAGCTCGAGCTGTGGAAGAAGTGGGCGATCGCCGCGCGCGCCACCGTCGGCGTCGATGACGGAAAAGCCGAGGCGATGACGCCGGACGAGCTCCGCGATCTGCAGCAACTCGGTTACGTGAAGTGAACCGGCGCAGGCACTTGCGGCGCCGCCGGCCAGATTCTCGACCGGCGTGGTCGAGTCATTCGGCCCGTGCTTCCGGATCCCGGTTCCTGGAGACCTGGGACCCGGATCGCCTCGATCCGCGGTCTTGACAGATTGCGCACCCTTCGCCGAAGTGGTGCGCCCTCATCGCTGGAGCCACGAATGTCCCGGACCCTGCGCCCTGCCCTCACGGCCCTCCTTTTCATCGCGACCTATGCCGCCGCCAACGTGGCGCGGGCCGAAGGCTTCAACACGAAGCACCTGTTCGTCACCGACGAGTCGAACCCGCTGGTCGCGGAGATCGATGAAGAAGGCCACCTGTTCAACATCTTCAACCTCGGCGCGGGGGTCGACGGAGAAGCCATCGGTTCGTCCGCGACGCAGGGCGTCGTGATGTCGCCGAAGGGCACGATGCTCGTCGTGCGCGGCCGCAACACGATCGTCCAGGTGAAGCCGAACGGGAACAAGAAGATCGGCATGGCGCCGACCGCCACCTTCCCGAGCTACGTCACCGTCGGGCCGCAGGGCCGGCTCTATGCGGCCGGCAACGACGGCGTGCACGTCTTCGCGATCATCGACAACCCCGCGCTCCCGTCGCTCACGATCACCGACCTGAACACGATCAGCAACGGCGGCAAGCTGGTCCCGAAGGGCCTCGCGTTCGGACCGGACGGGATGCTCTACGTCGCGGACGCGAGCAGCGGGTCGATCCAGCGCTTCACCCCCGACGGCATGTTCGTCGGCTCGTTCGGCGAGCTCGAGTCGCCCGAGGGCCTGATCTTCCTGCCCGACGGCTCGCTCCTCGCCGCGGACGACGCGACCAACTCGATCGAGCACATCGACGCGGGCACGGGCAACACGATCGAGTCGTTCACCGACAAGTCGCTGAACGCGCCGCGCGGACTCGCGCTCACGCAGCTCGGCACGGTGATGATCTGCTCGACCACAAGCGACAACGTGCTCGCCCTCGACATCGACACCGGCAACTTCTCGCTGTTCTCGTTCGAGGTGTCGAACCCGTTCGCGTGCGCCGTCGCGCCGCAGCGCTTCAAGGTGTCGATCTCGGGCAAGATGCGCGTCGACGGCCAGAAGCCGGCGCAGACGCTGCAGAACGAGGAAGCGGTCCTCGCGCTCGACCCGGCGACCGGCAACGCGGTGCTCGATCTCAAGGGCGACGAGAACCCGTCGCCGGAGCTGGACTTCGTCTCGCCGGGTCAGGGCGTCCTCGGACAGGACATGTTCACGTTCAACGGGTTCATCTCGTTCGCCGAGACGTCGGCGCACCGTCAGATGCACTCGACCGAGGCCGCGCAGCCCGGCCCGACCAGCGGCGGTGCCGACCTGACGATGCTCCTGAACGGCACGCCCGGCCCGTTCCGCTTCAACATCAAGACGGGCTCGGGACGCATGAACGTCTACGGCCCGAACCGCGTCGGTCAGTTCGACATCCGCCTGAAGAAGAAGCTGAACTGACCCGGATCGCGCGCGACGCGCGCGCGGCTCACGGATCGAGCGAGCGGAACGGACGCACGCCGAGATCGCCGTCGGCGGTCTGCGGCGGCTCGGGTTCTTGCGAGATGGCAATCGCGTCGTTTGCGCCGTCCGCGCAGCCCCCTCCGCAACTGATGTCGTAGGGCCGCGAATTGCCGGGGAGCAGTCGCCCGTCGTCGCACCACTCCCAGACGTTTCCGAGAGTGTCGTACAGACCATATCCGTTCGGCTTCAACTGACCCACCGGCGCCGCGGCGATGAAGTTACCTCCCGCGATGTTCGCTTCGTCCGACGCGAGTGGCCCGATGGGCTTTCCACCGCGAGCGGAGAATTCCCACTCATCGCGAGTGGGAAGCCGCAGCCCGATCATTCCGAGCGTCTGGATGCATGCGACGCGCGTCACGGATTCGACCGGACTGCTGGGTTCGATTCGCAGCGCGGCTTGCGCCGTGAGCCAGTCATAGGTTGACGGATTCGTTCCGGTGACGCGCTTCCACTGGCCTTGGGTGAATTCGAACTTCGACGCGAAGAACGGACGAAGGTCGACTTCACGCGCCGGGTTGATCTCGTTCCGTGGAAACATCTCGCGCCAGAGTTCCTCGCTCGACGTTCCCAGCAACGCGTGTCCGCCGGGAACGAGCACGAGGATCACGCCTGAATTCTCGTCCATCGCGTACTTGCCCGTCTTCGGATCACGCTCCGGCCGCGCGCCGCTCGGCATGTGCCAGAACTCCCACAGCTTCGACTGGGGATCCTGCCCGATCGGCAGCAACCCTGCCTGCGGCGTGATGCGGAGCCCGTTGTAGGCCGGCGACACCGCGGGGTCGGCGATCGCGGCGATCGCGTCGGCCCATGCCGCGCGGCCTTCGCGGTTCATCACGTTGCGTTGCTCACCGGCCTGCTGGCGGCGGCGCATCACGCTCGCGATGGTCGCGCTGAACGGGTCGTCCTTCGCCAGCGACTCGAGGCCGGAGACGAGAAAGTGCAGCGAGCGCTCGAGCTCCGACTCCTGCTTGATCCGATCGGGCGTCGGCGCCGCGGACGAGCGGTTCGCGCCGCGTTCCTTCAGTTCGGCGAGCGTCTGCCGATGCAGGGGCAGGCGCGCTTCGAGCGCGTTCGCATCCGCGAGCCACTGATCGAGCGCCTCGACGGATTCGTCGGTCACCGGCCACAGCTTTGCCTGGCGGTCGAGCAGCTCGGCGAGCTTGCCGACGTCCGCCATGCGTTCGAACTCGACCTGCTTCTCCGCCTCCTTCTTCTTGAGGTCCTGCCAGTACCACGCGGAGATCCCGGCGGTCACGCACAGCGCGATCGCGGCGGTCGCGGCGAGGCCGCGGTGGCGCGCGATCCACTTGCGCAGGTAGGTGAAGAGTCCGCCCGAGTACGCGCTGACGACGCGGCCTTCGAGGTAGGCGCGCAGGTCGGCGGCGAACTCGTCCATCGACGGGTATCGATCGGAGAGCTTGCGCTCCATCGCCTTCTCGCAGATCGCGATCAGCTCCGCGGGCGCGTCGCAGTCGCAGTCGGCGAGCGGTTTCGGCGGGCCGTTCACGACGCGCGTCAGGCGCTCGACGATGTCGGCGGGCGGACCGGCGTCGAGGTACGGCGCGTGGCCGGCGAGCAGCGTGTAGAGCATCGCGCCGACGGCGTAGACGTCGGCCGGCGGGCCGATCTTGTCGAGCTGGCCGCGCGCCTGCTCGGGCGGCATGAACTCCGCGGTGCCGAGCACCTCGCCGAACATCGTCATCGCGGAGTCCTTGCCGACTCCGGCGACGGGGTTCGACGCGGCGCCCGCGGCGGCCTGGCTGCGCATCGTGCGGATCGTGCTCGATCGATCGTCGCGCTTGGAGATCGTCTTCGTCTCGGGCTCGCGGTTCATCACGCGCGCGATGCCCCAGTCCATGACGAACACCTCGCCATAGTTGCCGACCATCACGTTCGCGGGCTTGAGGTCGCGGTGGATCACGCCCTTCGCGTGCGCGTAGCTCATCGCTTCGCACACCTTGAGCAGCACGCCGACGACGCGCGTGATGGTCCAGCCGTCCTTGCCGCCGCGTGCCTGGTCGAACACGGTGCGCAGGTCGGTCCCGCGCACGAGCTTCATCGTGTAGTAGACGTTCTGATCGGGATCGACGCCGACCTCGTGCACCGGGACGATGCCCGGGTGGTCGAGCTGGCCGGTGACCTGCGCCTCCTCGAGGAACCGGCCGAGCAGCTCGTCGGCGGTCTCGGCGGTCATGCCGTCGCGCATGCGGATGCGCTTCAGCGCGAGATGGCGGCGCACGTCCGCGTCGAACACGCGGTGGATCTCGCCCATGCCGCCGCGCGCGATCTCGCCTTCGAACTTGTATCGCGAGTGTGCGGCGCCGCGCGTCCGCAACTGCTCGATCAGGACCGCCCACGCCGAGCTCGAGTCGCCCGCCGAGCGCGGCACCGCCGAGGTCTTGTCGAGCTCGGCCTTCCTGAGATCCGACTCCGAAAGCGCGGAGCGGATCTTGTCCGCGAGCTCGGGGTGCTCACGACAGAGCTGGTCGGCGCGATCGGAATCGATGTCCTTGACGAGGCCGTCGAGGATCTTGCGGATGTCCTCCGCGTCCTTCGAGCTTTCGCTCTGCGACTTCGGCATCAGTCCTCGGCCTCGACGTAGTCGAGGTAGCCGATCATCATCTCTTCGTAGGTCTGGTCGCCCCACGCCACGCGCTGGTCGGGGTTCGGGTTGTTCGGGTTGCTCTCGCTGTTGTCGTAGACCGCGGTGATCCGCATGCGTTCGCCGTCGCCGATCACGACGGGGTCGGCCGTGCGGTAGAGGTCCTGCCAGTTGAAGTCGTAGCGCGGGACGTCGAGCAGCACCGTGGCGCCGCCCTGGTCGTCGATGCGCTCGAAGCGGAACGCGGCGCCGCGCGAGTGCATGTGCGGGAAGAACGTGAGCACGCGGATCGGCGACTTCCAGCGGCGCTCTGCCGTGAAGCGGATGTCGCTCGTGCGCGGCGGCAGGTCGATCGTGTAGTTCACGACGCCGCACGTCTTCACTTCGGTCGTCACCGGCTCGTGCGCGAAGCGGATCGCCATCTGGGTGCGGTCGACGGCTTTCGTCCCGTTCGGCGTGTAGTGGAGCTGCATGACGAAGCGCGTGCCGGCGCGCAGCTTCTTCGCCATCCCGGTCGGGTACACGTTCGGCCGGCTGCCGGGAACGAACACGGCGAAGTAGCCGGACTCGACCAGGCCCTCGCGATCGCGCGCCGCCATCGCCTGCTCGACCGACATGCCCGGCGGGACGTCGAGCGCGAGGACGTGGTGCGTCTGCGCGCGCGCGGTCGGACGGATCTCGATCGCGGAGACCCAGCGGTCCTCCGTCAGGCCGGGATCGATCACCTCGTATTGGTAGGGGACCACGCCGACCGCGCCGATCTTCATCGCATGCGGCAGTTCGACGACGAGGTCGGGCGTGCCGATCGCCCAGCCGCCGTCGGTGAACGTCGGCGCGGGCGGCGCGTCCTGCGGATCGCCGAGCGGCGCTCCGGACTCGGCCCAGCGCGCGAGGATCTCCTTCTCGGTCTCGTCGAGGCGCCGTTCGTTGGTGAAGCGGCCGTAGCGCGGGTCGGCGTACCACGGCGGCATGCGGCCTTCCGCGACGACCTCCGCGATCATGTTGGAGTCGGATCGTGCGCGCGCGGGATCGAGCAGCGACATCGGGCCGATCTGCCCGGGGCGATGGCACTCCACGCAGCGTGCGTTCAGGATCGGCGCCACGTCCTTGTGAAAGGTGATCGCGGAGTCGCCGCTCGTGTCCTTGGGCGGGCCGATCGCGCAGCCTTTCGCCTCCGTCGCGTCGACCTCGGGCGTGCGGCCGTCGAGGACCGCGGAGAGCGCGTCCTCGAGGTAGCGCCACTGCGGCTCCGGGCGGCGCGCGCCCTCTTCGTATTGGTCGTCGACCGCGCCGCGGTAGATCAGCTTGAAGTCGGCGTCGAGCACGAGCACTTCGGTGGTCCGCGTGATCTGCAGGCGATCGATTACCGCGTGGAACGGGTCGACCAGCACGGGGAACGCGACCTCGACTTCCTTCGCGCGCGCGAGGATCGCCGCGGTCGCGTCGGCGGGGTCGGGGTCGATCGCGACGAAGCGGACGCCCTTGCTCGCGAAGCGCTTCTCGATGTCGGCGAGGCGCGGCAGGAGCAGCTTCGCGATCGGGCACTCGAGCGTCGTGACGGCGATCACCGTCGCCTTCGTTCCCGGCGGCGCCGCGCGCAGCGAGACGTCGGCACCGTCGGCGGACCGCAGCACGAAGTCGGCGACCGGCTCGCCGATCTCGACGGGCGGCGTGAGGAGGGCGCAAGCGAGGACGAAGGACGGAATCATGGGCGAGCATCGTAGCGGATGGGTCGCACGCGGGGATCGCGCCGGCGACCGCGGCTCGACCTTCCGCGCGCTTGCCCGCCGAGATCGCCGCGCGGATGATCGGCGCCCGCGCCACCGGCGGCCGAGTCGGCTCCCGGTCGCTCGGGCCACGTGTCCGACAACTGCGGAAGTGACGGAGATCCGATGACGCTCGCCTCGCCGCTCCTCTTCGTCGCACTCCTTGCTTCCGAACCGACGATCGACACCGCGTCGCTCTTGCGCGAGATGGTCGACCTCGACCGACTCGCGCGCGCGCCGTCGCCGGCGTACCGCACGATCCAGTGGTCGAGCTTCGACCGGCGCTCGCGCGGCGCGGAGGACGCGGAGTGGTTCTCGAACGCCGACGGATTCGGCGGCGAACCGATTCCGGACTTCGCGGCGGTGCTCCGCGAGCCGGGAGCGGACGGCGTCGGCGAGTTCCTGATCGGCGAGGCGGCAGGTCCGGGCGCGATCGTCCGCGGTTGGTCGGCGGGGATGGCGGGGCGACTGCGCGTCTTCCTCGACGGCGCAGCGGTTCCGATCTTCGACGGCCGCGCGGACGACTTCCTGTGCCGGCGCTCCGAGACGTTCCTCGCGGCCGCGGGCGTCGACGTCGCCGCGTTCGGCGACGCGTTCCGGCAGGTCGACGCCGACTACTTCCCCGTCCCGTTCGCGAAGTCGCTGCGGATCACGTGGGAGGGGAAGCGCGACGAGCTGCACTTCTTCCACGTGAACGTGCGGCAGTACGCGCCGGATGCGGTCGTCCGGACGTTCACGATCGATGATGCGAAGGCGACAGCCGACGTCGCGCGCGAGGTCGCGGCGATGCTGCGCGAGCCCGATCGCGCGGCGCCGAACGGTGCGCAGCGGACTGAAGTCTTCGACTGCATCCCGGACCGCGACCAATCGCACGAGTTCGAGCGGGACCGCGGGGGCGCGATCACGCGGATGAAGATCCGCGTCGAGGCGGCGGACTCGGCGGCCGCGCTGCGCGGCACGCTCCTGCGCATCGCGTTCGAC
>CAZBOK010000175.1:0-9385 GCA_964493525.1 uncultured Phycisphaeraceae bacterium
GTTCGCGGTCGCCGCTTCGAGCGCCTGCCGCGGCGTGAGGCCGGCGCGCGCGAGCGCCTCGACCTCCGCGCGCAGCGCGAAGCCGGGGAGCAGGAAGTGCTGCGGCGAGTCGGAGCCGGCGAGCAGCGGCGCGCCCGCGTCGGCGAGCGCCTTCACGATCTGCCGGCGCAACGCGACGAAGCGCGGGCCGAATCCGGCGGGGAAACCCTCCTGCAGCTCCGCGTCGCGCTGCGCCGCCCACTGCTGGCGCGCGCCCTTTGCGAGGTAGCGCAGCTCCGGACGCGCCAGGAGGTCGGCGGTCTTCGTCTCGACATCGACGACCGATTCGAAGAGCGCGAGCGTCGGGGAGTTCCAGATCCCCTCGCGCGCCATCGTGCGCGCGAGGGGCGCGAGCTTCTCGACGTCGGCAGCGTCGAGCGCTTCCTCCGACGGGAACTGCCCGCCCGGCTCGAGCGCCGCGCCGTCCTTCGCGAGCGCGAACACGAACGAATCGAGGTGCTCGATCTGCTGGTGCGCGGCGATCGCACGGTCGAGTCCGACCTGGTTCGTGACGTGGCCGGACACCGGCAGCCCGACCTCGCGCGCGGTGTCCTGGATCGCGTCGTAGACGGCGACGTCGTGAATCTCGTGCGACTTGATCAGGTCGAAGCCCGCGGCTTTCTGAGCGCGCACCGCAGCGACCGCGGCGTCGACCGAGGCCACGCTCTTGTCGTGGAGCGCCGGCCCCGCGCAGACGAACGTCGGGCCGAGGACTTCGCCGGCGGCGATGCGATCACGCAGCGCCGGGTGCGACGGGTGACCCGCCAATCCGCGCACCGTCGTCACGCCGTTCGCGAGCAGGAGCGAGAGCGCGCGCCACGACGGCGTCCCGTCCGCGCCGTCGCCGGGCGGCATGTGGAAGTGCATGTCGGCGAGACCGGGGATCAGGAACAGACCGCTGCCGTCGACGCGGGTCGCTCCGTCCGGCACCACCACGTCGCGGGTGTCTCCGACCGCGCGGATGCGTCCGCCGTCGACGAGCACCGTCTGATGCTCGCGCGACGGCGCCGGGTCGGACACGTCCATCGGGATCACCGTGACGTCGACGAACGCCGTCGCGCCGGCCGCGAGCGGCCGCGGCTCGGTTCCATCCGGAGGCGCGGCGGCGAGCAGAACGGTCAGCGCGAACGAGACGAAGGGCGCGAACATGCGGGCTCCGGGTGGCGCGACTCGCGGCGAGTTGAACTCGCGCGACACGGAATCACCGCGCACCGGGCCGGACCGCTCCGACAGCGGGCTCGAACGCGCTCAGCCCTTCACGCAGACGACCTGCTTCAACGTGTGCACCACGTCGACGAGGTCCTTCTGCGCCTCCATCACGCGATCGATGTCCTTGTACGCGGCCGGGGTCTCGTCCAGCACGCCGGCGTCCTTCCGGCACTCGACGCCGCGCGTCGCCGCTTCGTGATCCGCAAGCGTGAACCGCTTCTTCGCTTCGGTGCGGGAGTGCGCACGACCGGCGCCGTGTGAACACGACTCGAAGCTCGCCGGCTCGCCCTTCCCGCGCACGATGAAGCTCTTCGCGCCCATCGAACCGGGAATGATCCCGAGCTCGCCGCGCCCGGCGCGCACCGCGCCCTTGCGCGTCACGAACACGGACGTGCCGAAGTGCGTCTCGCGCTGCACGTAGTTGTGGTGACAGTTGACCGCTTCGTCCGTGATCGTGAAGGTCGGCAGCGCGCCGCACGCGGCGAGCGCGTCGAAGATGTTCTCGAGCATGAGGCGGCGGTTCGCACGCGCGTAGGCCTGTGCCCACTCGACCGCGTGCACGTAGTCGGCGAAATGCTCCGAGCCCTCTTCGAGGTACGCGAGGTCCGCATCCGGAAGGTTCGCGATGCTGCGACCCATGTCCTTCTTCGCGATCTCGATGAAATGCGAGCCGATGCGGTTGCCCACGCCGCGCGAACCGGAGTGCAGGAGGATCCAGACGCGCTCGTCCTCGTCGAGGCAGACCTCGATGAAGTGGTTTCCGGTACCGAGCGTCGCAAGTTGGCCGACGTGGCGACCGCGATCGAGCTTCGGATGGCGAGCGAGGATCCGCCGGTAACCGGGCTCGAGATCCGCCCATGCGGCGGCGACTCGTTCGGGCGGGTCGCCGTGCCACGCACCTCTGTCGTTGCGACCCCCGCCGTCGGTCCGGCCGTGCGGCACGGCGCGCTCGATCGCGGTCCGAACGCGTCGCAGGTCGTCCGGCAACGACGACGCGGAGAGCGTCGTGCGCACCGCGGCCATGCCGCAGCCGATGTCCACTCCGACGGCAGCCGGAATGATCGCGCGCAACGTCGGGATCACGCTCCCCACCGTCGCGCCGATGCCGAGATGGACGTCGGGCATCGCCGCGATCGCGCGGAACACGCACGGCAGCGCCGCGGCGTTCTTCAGTTGGGCAAGCGCCGCATCATCGACCTGGACTCCGCGAATCCACGCGTGGATCGGGACGTTTCCGGTCGCGATCGTGACCTTCCCGCCGCTCACGCCTGGATCTGCACCTGATCCCCGGCGACGCGGATCGCGAAGGCGCCGACGCCGCCGCGCGCGGGCGGGCCGGTGGGCGCGCCGTTCATCAGGCTGAACGCAGCGCCGTGCCACGGACACACGACCATCTCGCCCTGCACTTCGCCCTCGGAGAGCGACGCACCCATGTGCGTGCACGCATCGCCGATCGCGCGGAACGATCCGTCGGGCTGCTTGAAGACCGCGATCTTCTTGCCGCCGACGGTGAAGCACTTGCCGGCGCCGACAGCGACATCGCCCACCTTGCACACGTTCTGGTACTCGGGCATCGATCGAACTCCTTGGCTTCGGGTCAGTGCGCCGCCTCGGGCACGCCGTCCTTCAGCGCGACCTCGAGCGCGTCCGCGAACAAGTCGACCTCCGCGAGCGTGGTGTGGATCGCGGGCGTCACGCGCAGGCCCTTCACGTCGGCATGATCGATCATCGTCGCGATGATCCGCCACTTCGCGAACAGCCACTGCTGCAGCGCCGTCGCGGTGATCCCGTCGATCGCGACGGTGGCAATCGCGCAGCTCTCGCCGACGGCGCGCGAGGCGAGGAACTTCACGCGCGGATTCGACGCGATGCGATCCGCCCAGCGGTCGCGCAGGTACCGCAAGCGCGCCGCCTTCCGCGCCGCGCCGATGCTCTCGTGCAGCGTGAGCGCCTCGCTGATCGCGAGCCGGTGCCCGGCCGGATGCGTGCCGATGCCCTCGAACTTGCGGATGTCGTTCTTCTGCTCGGCCTCGGTGTCGGTCGGGTGCTGCTTCGCGCCGAGCTGCCCGAACATCGGCCAGAGCGAGCCGATCTTGTCCTTCTTCACGTAGAGCATGCCGGCGCCGACCGGCGCGTTGATCCACTTGTGCAGGCTCGTGCCGAAGTAGTCGCAGTCGAGATCGTCGCGCGTGAACGGGAACTGGCCGAACGCGTGCGCGCCGTCGACGAGGACCGGGATGTTCTTCGCGCGCGCGAAATCGATGATGCGGCGCACGGGGTAGATCTGCCCCGTGAGGTTCACGACCTGGCAGACCAACACGAGGCGCGTCCTGTCGGTGATCGCGCCGGTGATCCGCGCGAACAGCTCGTCCTGCGACGGCGCGGGCACCGGCATCCGCAGCGCCTTGAGCACGATGCCGTCGCGCGCTTCGCGCTGGCGCAGCGCGGAGAGCATCGTCGGGTAGTCCTGATCGGTGGTGACGACTTCGTCGCCGCGCGCGAGGTCGAGCCCGAAGATCACGTTGTCGAGCGCCTCGGTCGCGTTGCGGGTGATCGCGATCTCCTCGGCGTCGCAGCCGAACGTCCGCGCGAGGAGGCGGCGGACGTTCTCGTACTCGGGCTTCAGGTCCTGGAAGAGGTAGTACGCCGGCGCGTGGTTCACGTGGTCGTCGACGCGGTGCAGGAGGTCGAGCGCGCTCGACGGCGCCGGCAGCGTGCCGCCGTTGTTGAGGTTGATCAGCGAGCGATCGACCGGGAACGCCTGCTGCACGCGGAACCAGAAGTCCTCGTCGCGGGCGACGTCCTCCGGATCGCGGCCGTTCACGGCGGCGAGCACCGGTGCGAGGCGCGCGAGCGCGTCCTTGGCGAGGACGGCGGCGCCGCCGATCGCCGCCGCGCCGCGGGCGAGCCGGAAGAGTTCACGTCGCGTCGTCTCGACCATGGGTTCCTACCTCCGCGATTCGTCGCACGGCACGGGGATTCGAGCGAGTCGGGACCGCAGCGACCGCAGGCCGCCGGGGCGCGAGGCGCCGCACCCACGAGGTCGAGTGCGAGGTTCCGCGCGGACGCACGGAGCCTCCGTCGAGCACGGGCGCTGCGTTGCCAAGTCTCGAGGTCGGCGCACGAATCGATCCTGAGCTGCGGGCAAGCCCGCGATGGCCGAGGAGGATGACGGCGCGCGACTCGCCTCGCAAGGAGCGATTCGATAGCGTGCCGCACCGTGATCCCCTTCGTCGGCATGATCTCGCGAATCCGCGCTCGACGCGCCCGCATCGCGCCGCCGGTCGGCGTGCCGCGCGTTCCGCTCGACGAGTTGAAGCGTCGCCTCCGCGAGCTCGCGCCGCAGGACGGGCCGATCGCGTCCGAGGAGAAGGACGGGGTCACGTCGTTCACCTGGCAGTTGATCGGGATCCCGTGGTCGACGCTCCTGTTCCGCGCCAAGCTCCGGCGCACCGACGCGCTCGACCTCGTGTTCGACGAGCCCGCAGGCGTCGTGCGCGTCCGTCACCGCGTCGGACGCGTCGCGTGGGAGGTCGCGGCGGCGACGTGGATGCCGAAGCCGCTCACGTCGTGGAAGACGCCCTTCTTCCCCGACTTCGGCCCGCCCGCGATCGACGGCCCGTCCGCGCCGCCGACCGCGCCTCCCGCCGTCGAGGCGCCGCGCACGCTCGCCGGCCTCGTCGGCCCGGTGCGATCGCGCGTGCTCGCCGCGGGCTGGGTCTGGCAACCGGATCGCTGAACGCGGTCGGCGCCGGAATCGCGCGGAAGTCCTTCCCATCGGGTCGACGCGGTTGATATAAACAGCCCGCCCAACTTGAGAATGACTCTCAAGTAGAGACCTGCCGGCCGTCGAACCTCCAGCCATGCCCCTCGATTCCCTCCCGATCGGTACCGAAGCACGCATCGTCGAAGTCGGCGGCGCGCGGCCGTTCCGTCGCCGGTTGATGGAGATGGGGTTCCTGCCCGGGACGCTGGTGCGGCTGGTGCGGAAGAACGCGGTCGGCGGCGTGATCGAGGTCGAGGTGCGGCGCTCGCGCGTGTCGCTCCGATTCGCGGAGGCGCGCGAGCTCGCGGTGACCGACGCGCGCGCTGCCGACCCGACGTGATCCGCACCGCGACGCGCCGCACCGTGGTGATCGCCGGCAACCCGAACACCGGGAAGACGACGCTCTTCAACCAACTCACCGGCGGCAGCGCCAAGGTCGGCAACTACCCGGGCGTGACCGTCGAGCGTCACGAGGCGGAGTTCCGCCTCCCCGATCTCTCGGTCGCGCGCATCGTCGACTGCCCGGGCACCTACTCGTTGTCGGCGCGCAGCCGCGAGGAGCAGCTCGCGCTGCAGGCGATCTCGGGGCTCCCGCCGCTCGAACGGCCCGACCTCGTCGTGCTCGTCGTCGACGCGACGCAGCTCGAGCGCAACCTCTACCTCGCGCTCCAGGTGATCGAGCTCGCGATCCCGGTCGTGATCGCGCTCAACATGTGCGACCAGCTCGATCAGGAAGGCCTCGTGCTCGACGATCGCGCGCTCGAGCAACGCCTCGGGGTTCCGGTCGTCCGGCTCGCGGCGCGGTCGCGCGCCGGAGTGGACGAGCTCGGCCGCGCGATCGCGAAGGTGCTGCACGATCCCGCGCGCGGGCGGCCCGGATGGCGCTGGGTGCCGGAGGACGATCGCCTCGAGAGCGACGTCTCGGCAGTCGCGGCGCAGGTGCCCGCCGAGTGGGCCGCGAACGTCGAGGACCGCCGCCGCGCGCTCGCGTTGTGGGCGCTGCTCTCCGTCGAGCCGGGCGACGAGCTGATCGACGTCCCGGACGCGCTGCGTCGCGTGGTGAACGAGCGCCACGCGCTCGCGGAATCCGCCGGCCGGCGCCTCGACCACGAGATCATCGCGGGCCGCTACCGCTGGATCGACCTCTGCGCGAAGCAGGTGTTGAAGGACGTCCGCCGCGCGCGCCGCGTCACCGACCGCGTCGACCGCGTGCTCCTGCATCCCGCCGCCGGGTTCCTGATCTTCCTGGTGCTGATGACGCTCGTGTTCCAGGCGCTCTTCACCGGCGCCGAGCCCTTCATCGGTTGGATCGAGACGTTCTTCGCGTGGTTCGGCGAGAGAGTCGGGCACCTCGTGAAGGAAGGCCTGTGGCGCGACTTCGTCGTGAACGGCCTGATCGGCGGCGTCGGCGCGTTCGTGGTGTTCCTGCCGCAGATCGTGATCCTCTTCCTCGCGATCGGGATCATGGAGGACACCGGCTACATGGCGCGCGTCGCGGTGCTGATGGACCGCGTGATGAAGAGCCTGCGCCTGCACGGTCGCGCATTCGTCCCGATGCTGTCGGCCTATGCCTGCGCGGTCCCCGCGATCCTCGCGACGCGCACGATGGAGCGGCGGCGCGACCGACTCGTGACGATGATGGTGATCCCGCTCATGACGTGCTCGGCGCGGTTGCCGGTTTACGGGTTGATGATCGCGGCAATGGTCCCGGTCGGCCGCGCGACGCCGCTCGCGCAAGGGCTGCTGATGTCGGGGATGTACCTGTTCGGCACCGTGATGGCGCTGGCCTGCGCGCTCGTCCTCGGACGCACCGTGTTCAAGGGACCGCACGTGCCGCTATTGATCGAGATGCCGCCGTATCGCATGCCGCACTGGACGTCGGTGTTCCGGCAGGTGCGCGAGCAGGCACGGCAGTTCGTCGAGAAGGCCGGCACGATCATCCTGTTCTGCTCGATCGCGATGTGGCTCCTGCTCACGTTCCCGCGCCATGTCGAGGCGCCCGACGCGGCAACCGAGCGCGCGGCGATCGAGGCGCGCCTCGACGCGACCAGCGGCGCGGAACACGACGCGCTCGCCGTTCGCCTCGCGGAGCTCGACGCGCGGAGCGACTCCGAACAAGCGCGCGGCAGCTTCGCGGGCCGGCTCGGCCGCGTGTTCGAGCCCGCGCTCGCGCCGCTCGGTTTCGATTGGCGCATCGGCATCGGCATCATCGGCGCGTTCGCGGCGCGCGAAGTCTTCGTCAGCACGATGGGCGTCGTGTACGGCGCCGGCAAGGACCAGGAGGAGGACGACGACGCGCCGAAGCTGCGCGAGCGCATGCAGGAAGCGGAGTGGCCCGACGGGCGCAAGGTCTTCACGCCGCTGACGTGCCTCTCCTTGATGATCTTCTTCGCGCTCGCGTGTCAGTGCATGAGCACGCTCGCCGTCGTGAAGCGCGAGAGCGGCGGCTACGGCTGGCCGCTGTTCCTGTTCGCGTACATGACCGCGCTCGCCTGGGCCGCGAGCTTCGTCGTCTTCCGGTGCGGCCGGTTGCTCGGGTACTGAGCCTGCCTACGCGTCCCACTCCTCGCGCCGGATCGAATACTTCCGGATCCGGTACTGCATCGTCTTGTAGGTCACGTCGATCAGCTTCGCGGCGGGGCCGATCGCGCCGCGCGAGCGGCGCAGCGCCTCGACGATGAAGCGGCGCTCGACGTCGGCGAGGCTGACGCCGCCGTCCGGCAGTCCGATCCCCCCGGCGCTGCCGCCCGCTCCGGGTCCCGTGCTCTTGCGGGCGCCGTCCTGCATCCCGGGCGGGAGATCGGCGACGGTCAGCTCGGGGCCGCGCGCGAGCACGAACATGCGCTCGACGCAGTTCTCCAGCTCGCGCACGTTGCCGGGCCAGTGCCAGCTCTGGAACCGCTCGACGACCGCGGGTGCGACGCTCGGCGCCTCGCGTCCGTGGCGCGCGGCCGCGCGCGCGAGGAAGTGACGCAACAGCAGTGGGATGTCATCGAGCCGGTCGCGCAGCGGCGGCAACTCCACGGGGACGACGTTCAGCCGGTAGAAGAGGTCGAGGCGGAACGTCTCTTTGGCGATCGACTCCTCGAGGTCCTCGCTGGTCGCCGCGAGCACGCGCACGTCGATCGGGATCCGCTCCGCGCCGCCGAGCCGCTGCACCTCGCGCTCCTGCAGCACGCGCAGGAGCTTTGCCTGCAGCTCGACCGCCATCGCGCCGATCTCGTCGAGCAGGAGCGTGCCGCCGTTTGCCTGCTCGAACGCGCCGCGATGCGTCCGCACCGCGCCGGTGAACGCGCCTTTCTCGTGGCCGAAGAACTCGCTCTCGATCAGGTGTTCGGGAATCGCGGCGCAGTTGAGCGCGACGAACGGACCGAGCTTGCGCGCGCTCGTCGAGTGGATCGCCCGCGCGACCAGCTCCTTGCCCGTCCCGCTCTCGCCGAGGATCAGCACCGCGACGTCGGCGCCCGCGACCCGCTCGATCAGCGAATACACCTCTTGCATCGCCGGCGAGTTGCCGACCAGCGCGGACAGCCCGGTGCGGTCGGCGAGCGCCGTCTTCAGTTTCGCGACCTCGTCCTCGAGGCGCCGCTGGCGCAGGACCTTGTCGAGGACGACGAGCAGCTCGTCCATCTCGAACGGCTTGGTGAGGTAGTCCGCCGCGCCCAGCTTCATCGCCTCCACGGCGCTCGACACCGACCCGTACGCCGTCATCAGCACGACCGGCAGGTCCGGCCGCCGCGCGCGAACGTGGCGAAGCAGCTCGATGCCGTCCGCGACGGGCATGCGCTGGTCCGACAGCACGAGGTCGTAGTCGCGCGCGTCGAGCGACCGCAGCGCGGCGGCGCCGTTCTCCGCGACGTCGACCTCGTAACCCGCGCGCTCGAGGATCCCCTGCAGCATCTCGCGCTGGATCGCCTCGTCGTCGACGACGAGCAGGCGCGCACCGCCGTTCACGTGCGTTCCCGTGGACGTCACGCGCGCGATTCCGGCAGCTCGAGGACGAACGTCGTGCCCCGTCCCGCTTCGCTCGAGAGATCGATCCGGCCGCCGTGCTCCTCGACCACGACGTGGTGCACCATCGCGAGGCCGAGCCCGTGGCCGCCGTCGCGCGTCGTGAACCCGAACTCGAACACGCGCTCGCGATCCTCCTCGGGAATCCCGCGCCCGGTGTCGGTCACTTCGATCGTGACGCGCCCCGCCGCGGCGCGCTTCGCGACGAGATCGAGCTCCCCGCCTTCGTCCATCGCCTCGAACCCGTTCAGCACGAGGTTCAGGAGCGCGGAACGCAGCGAGTCCGCGTTGCCGTGAACGCTCGGCGTGCCGTCGTCGACGGCGACCCGCACGCGCACGCCGCGTCGCTCGGCCTCCTTC